>CALCCW010000202.1:0-15589 GCA_937900185.1 uncultured candidate division Zixibacteria bacterium
GGCCACGAGACAGTTTCTCGATACAACCTAGTAGTGTTCAGAGAGGATTGTCAGATGTTTTGTTGAGTTTGATTGTTTATTTATAGTATTTTTTTTTTTTTTTTTTTCAAGCAGAAGACGGCATACGAGATATATCAGTGTGACTGGAGTTCAGACGTGTGCTCTTCCGATCTAAACCCCGTCCTTTAAATTGTTTATTAACCAGCAGTGCTAATAGCAGTGCTATTACAGTTGTAACAGGGATTGTACCAAGTACAAAAATAAATGTATTTTTTAATGCAGTCAAAAAAGATTCATCGGTAAGCAGTGCTTTATAATTATCAAAACCAACCCATTGAAATGTTTTGGATAAAAGCTGCTTATCGGTAAATCCTACAATGAACGAATATATAATAGGGTAGAGCCAAAACAACAGGAGAGTTACTATCCAAGGGAGAGCAAGAATAATTGCTGTTGTTTTTTTCTGCTTCATCGTTTAACGAACGGCTTCAATTTTCTTCCGTGCATCAAGCAGAGCAGTCGCCGGTGGCACATCACCAAACACAGCATTTTCAACAGCTTTTTCAATTATATCTTCATACACAACCCAATTTGGATCGACCGGAGGATGATTGGCTAATCGTAACTGTTTGATAAATGTTTGCAAATGAGTATTTGATGTAAAGTATTCGTCTTTTGTGGCTGTGTTGCTTGATGGATTGGCAGAACGGTTTGCTTTGCAAAACTTTATTTGATTTTCGGGTGAAGTAATAAAGTCTATGAATTTTCGTGCCGCTTCTTTATGTTTTGAATTATTGTTGATCGCTAAAAACTCTCCACCCAAAAATGACCGTCCCGGATATTTTTCCCCCGGTATCAGCGTTGAGACCAAATTAAAATCTAATTTTTCATTTTCAATACGTTTTAATAGCCAGTCGCCTGAAATGACAAATCCAACTTTGCCATCTAAAAAGGCATCTTCAATACCTCGCTGATTGGCAACATATCCACAGGAATCGTTAAGCTCTTTATAATATTTTAAAGAATTTACTCCATAATCTGATGCGAGCAGGCAAAGACGCTTATCATCGGAAAATATTTGACCGCCAAACGACCAAAAGAACGGAAGATATTTTTTATATAAACGATGCTTTTCGGGGGCATTAGAACCAAACCCGTAAATCTTTTTAGAGAGAGAATCAACTTTATACACCGCTTCTCTAAACTGGTCAAATGTTACCGGAGCAAAAGTTTCATCATAACCTGCTTTGGTAAGTAAATCTCTGTTGCCAAATAAAACCCGTGTACCCAAGAACCACGGTTTGGCATACACTTTATTTTGAAAAGTAGCCATTTCCCAACCTTGATATTCTTTTCGAGCGGCATCATCAACGTTGTATTCAGCCAAATGACCATTCACAGCAAACTCAGCAATCCAATCAGAACCAAGTTCGACAATATCAGGACCGGTTCCCGAGGCAAAGGCAATGACTATTTTTTCATGACCGTTTGCCCATGTCAAATCAGTAAGTTCTAAGTTTATATCAGGATTCTGTTTTTCAAAATTTTGTACCATTTCTTCAATGACAGGTTTTATTGACGGGTCAGTCCAAAACTGCCACCAACTGATTGTCGTTTTAGCCGAAAGAAGTTGGGCTTGTAAAACTAAGATTGCTATTACTGCACATATTTTTTTCATACTAAATTCCTATTTTTAAGTTTTTATAAAAATATTAAGATTATCTCATTTTGTAAATATAAAATTTACCGATTTTATATATCTTTTTTTGTTGAACCTGCTGACTAACTCATGTATGCTGTACCTATGTATTTACTCATTGTAGCTCAATCATTATTTAACATTGACAGAATAGCAACATTTGTTATCTCTCTTATTGCTATACTTATAGTGTTATACACGACTTATTTTCAAAAAAAAGATAAACAATTTACAATTCGTAAGATAAATGGCTTAAAGGCTGTCGAGGATGCTATCGGGCGAGCGACTGAAATGGCTCGCCCGATTCTCTATACTCCGGGATGGGGGGGAGATATTCAACGTCCGACAACAATTGCCTCAATGAATATATTAAGTTTTGTTGCTGAAAAAACTTCTCAATATGACTGTGATTTAGTTTTTCCCACTCATGACCCGATTATAATGTCAGTTGCTCAAGAAGTTGTCAAAGAAAGTTATTCCCGTTCAGGATACCCTGATAGATATAAAAAAGATAATATTTTGTATGTCTCATCATCACAATTTGGCTATGCTGCCGCAGTAGACGGTATTATCAGCCGTACAAAACCTGCATCGATTTTTCTCTTGGGAACTTTTGAGGCAGAGTCACTTATTTTAGCAGAGACCGGTAATTCCATCAAAGCTATTCAGATAGCAGGTACTGATTCTACTATTCAATTATCATTTTTTATCGTTGCCTGTGATTATACTTTAATTGGTGAAGAACTATTTGCCGCATCAGGTTATTTAAGCGGTAATAAATCTATTCTTGCATCGGTTCAGGCACAGGACATTATGAAAATAATCATCGCCGTTTTTATTTTGACAGCTGTCATCTGGGCGTCTGTGGAAGCACTTAGCGGTAATCCCTTATCATACTGGTGGAAATTATAATGAACCGACAAATACCTCTAATTGTCTGCTTCTCATTTGGTGTGGTAATGTTTTTACAATATTTCTCTAACCATACTGTTGCACGCACTATGAATTTAGCAATTTTGGACTACTGGCAAATTATTTTCGCTTTTACATTACTGCTTGGGGTCGTCAGCTATATAAAAGTTAATATGACAAAAATATCACGAGGCATAGACCGACCGTTTTTAATAGTCGGACTTTTGGGTATGATTTCCATGCCGATTATGGCTTTAATATGGGGAATCAAAGCTGACTCTCCTTTTATGTGGATGTTTGAAAACGTGCAGACTCCGATGGCATCAACAGTGTTTGCTCTGCTTGCTTTTTTTGTCGCATCGGCATCTTTTAGAGGATTTAGAGCGAGGTCAGCACAAGCCTCCATACTGTTAGGAGCTGCTCTGATAATTTTGCTTTCACGCTCCAATTTACCGATTCCTTATGCTGAACATCTTTCTGAGTTTGCCGATTGGATTCGCAACTATCCGTCAATGTCTGCCCGCCGAGCAATTCTTATCGGCATCGGTCTTGGTTCACTGACAACATCACTGCGAGTTATTCTTGGTATAGAAAGAACTTGGCTGGGAGGAGAGAACTAATGCAGCTGCTTCCGAGACATTATGTCTTCCTTGGACTTTTTCTCTTAATTGGTATAACGATGGTGTTAGATATACCTGTTGATGTTGATGTTTCTCCTTATACAAAGCAAATGTACGCTTATATTGATTCTATCCCTGAAGGCTCAACGCTTATTATCTCTTTTGACCACGAAGCATCATCACTTCCGGAAATTCGACCGATAGCTTTGGCTGTATTACGGCATACCTTTCAAAAAAACTTAAAACTGATTGGAGTTTCGCTCTATCCCGAAGGAACCCTTATCGGATACCGTTTAATAAACAATGTTGCCAAAGAATACAAAAAAACGTATGGTAACGATTTTGTCTATCTCGGATTTCGTCCTCAATATATAGCCGCTATTCTCGCGATGGGGGAATCAATTGAAAAAACGTATCCGCAGGATTATCTTGGTAATGATTATAAATCTTTACCGATGCTGTCAAAAATACAAAATTACGATGATATCAAAGCAGTTATTTCTATCGCTGACGGTTCCCTGACTACTCATTGGATTGAATACGGCGGACAGTTTAATGTGAAGGTACTCGGTGCAGTCACCGCAGCAATGGTGACAACGTACGACCCATATCTTGCTTCACATCAGATGACTGCCATGATTGGCGGTTTGCGTGGAGCCGCTGAATATGAAAAACTGCTTGGTATGAAAGGCGGAGGCTCAAGAGGAATGCTGGCTCAATCGGCTGCTCATTTATATGTTATTTTTTTAATTGTGCTTGGAAATATCTTCTACTTTAGGTCTCGAAAAAAACGGGGAACAAGCTAATGGATATTTCAACAATCATTGCAGGACTGCTCACTCTGACAATATTCACTTTTCTCTATAAAGATAACCCTTTGTATAAAATGGCAGAATCTTTATTGATTGGTGTGTCTATTGGTTATGTTCTTGTTATAACTTGGACAAACACTTTGATGGATATGCTTTTTGAACCTCTGTTTTCTAATGCCGAATTGTCGCTTATCATTCCATTATTATTAGGTATTTTCATGCTCGGACGTTTTTCAAATAAAACAGTCGCACTTTCTCGTATTCCGATAGCAGTGATGATTGGCTCAGGGGCAGGAATTGCAATTCCTACTATGCTGTATAATCGCACAATCAAACAACTTTCCGCATCGGTCATGCCAATATTTACTGATAGTGGAGGATTCAATATTTCAGGTATTATTGTCATAGTCGGGCTTCTTGCTACATTATCATATTTTTATTTCAGTAGAGAACATAAAGGCAAATTTGGTGTATTTGCCAAACTCGGTACATATTTTCTCATGCTGTTTTTCGGCACAACATTTGGCTACACAGTCATGTCCCGCATGTCAACATTTATCGGTCGGATGGAATTCCTTCTCTCTGACTTCCTCAAGATTACACACTAATAGTATGACTTGTCCAAAATGCAAAACTTCTATGGTTGAGGAAAAACGTTCTTTTCATAAACAACGCAAATGGATTTGTCCAAAATGCGGCTATATTCGATTTCAGCAATTTAAAAAATCTCCCCAAAAGTAATTATTTTAATAACTCTTTGAATATATTTTCGTACAGTCAGTATATCATGTAAGATTATATAGATAGTGCAATTAGAATATTTGACAAACAGGGAAAATTTATTGAACACAAAGAACCTTTTCTTAAAAAAATATTTCGACTCTTATTTTTATTTTAGTTGATTTATTTGAGAAATGAAAGTATAAACTAACTTAATAAATTTATGGAATGAGATAAAATGTATGCTGTTAGAACTCAAAAATATTCGTAAAGAATACGAAGACAAAGTTGCTGTTGATTCGCTCTCTTTAGAAATTCCAAAAGGAGTAATCTACGGTATTATCGGACCAAATGGTGCCGGTAAAACTACTACTATCCGTATGGTTATGAATATCACGATTCCCGATTCAGGTGAAATTCTTTTTGAAAGAAAACAAGTAGATGAAACTTTCAGAGACAGAGTCGGCTATCTCCCTGAAGAACGCGGTTTATATAAAAAAATGACACTAACTGAAGTTGTCAATTATATGGCTGCTTTAAAAGATTATCCGTCATCAAAAGTGAAAGAAAAATTAGACTATTGGCTCAAAAGAGTCGATTTATTAGAATACAAAGACAAAAAAGTTGAAGAACTCTCAAAAGGCATGCAGCAGAAACTTCAATTTATTACTACTATTATCCATGAGCCGGAAATAATTATTTTAGATGAAATATTCTCTGGTTTAGACCCTCTTAATATAGAACTTATAAAAGATATTATTATGGATTTAAAAAGAGACGGGAAAACAATTCTTTTTTCTACACACGTCATGGAACAAGCTGAAAAACTGTGTGATAATCTGTGTATGATTTCTCAAGGGCAGAAAGTCTTAGATGGTACTCTCACTGAAATCAAATCTAAATTTGGTAAAAATTCAATTCAGATAAGCATTGAAGGTGATGGTCAATTCATAAAAGAATTACCGGGCGTGAAATCATTTAGAGAAACTAATAACTATATTGAAATTAAAATAGATACACATTCTGATACAAATCAAATCTTAAAATCTGTTGTTGATAAAGTTTTAGTAAAAAGATTTGAAATAGTAGAACCTTCATTATACGAGATATTTATAGAGACTGCCAATGCCGACCCAAGCGATTTTAGCAAAATGGGGGGACAGCATGCATAAATTTTTTATAGTGTTCAAACATGAGTATACGCAAGTTGTAAAGAAAAAATCTTTCCTTATCGGCTTAATTATTACTCCATTATTTTTGGGACTGATGATGTTTGGTCCTGCCATGCTTGCCAAACAAAAATCATCTACTACTGAACATTTGGCAGTTATCGACCAAAGTAATGAGAATATAGGTAATGAGTTTGTCGAAAGCATTGCTAATTATCAACTCGAAGATTCAACCACAGCGTACTATAACGTAGATAAAGTATTTGAAATTGATACATCAAATACAGAACAATTTAACAGAATAAACGATTCTCTTAAAAATCTTATTATAGAAAAAGATTTAAAATACCTCTTGGTAGTAACTCCTTTGGCTTTAACAACTGATTCAGGTATTTATATTGTCTCATCTGCTGATAATATTGTCACCTACAGCAGGTTCCGATGGCAGCTTTCAAGAATTATTTCTTCAAAGCGATTAGAACTTTCAGAGATAAACATACCAATTGATTCTGTCTTAAATATGACTCAGAGAATTGACCTTGTAACAAAAGATCTCAAAGGGACAACAGTTTCACTTGAGAAGAAATTTTTCATTGCTTTTATTTTTGTTATGATGATTTATATGCTGATTCTTATTAATGGTCAAATGGTCATGCGGTCTGTTATTGATGAAAAGAACTCTCGCATCATGGAAGTCCTGGTCTCTTCAGTAACACCTTTTCAACTTATGCTGGGTAAAATATTTGGGTTAGGAGCGGCAACACTTACACAGGTTTTAATCTGGATAATTGCAGGATTAACATTTGCGACATTTGGTTCTGGCATGAGTGGCAATCAAACAATACAGGACATAATTTTCAATCCTTATTTGCTTATTTATTTTGTTATATTTTTCATACTTGGATTTTTATTATATTCAACTCTCTTTGCACTTCTTGGAGCGGTAGTAAGTAATGAAAAAGAAGCTCAGAATTTCTTGTTCCCTATAGTGATGTGCTTGATTCTACCTATTGTTATAGGAATGTATATAATTCAGGATCCAAATTCATTAGTTGCCCGTATATTATCTTTTATTCCTCTGTTTACTCCTACAATGATGGTACTTCGGTTGAACATTATTATCCCATCACTGATGAGTAACAGTTTCTTCCAGCCGGCATTTTATGAAGCAACATTAGCTGTTATTGTTTTGGCTTGTTCGGTAGTTGGTGTAATCTGGCTTACCGCTAAAATATTTAGAGTTGGAATTTTAATGCACGGTAAACGGGTTACTTTACCGGAAATAATTAAATGGGTCAAATATTAAAAAATGATTAAAATAACTACATTACCAAAAGTTCTTTTACTGCTTGCCGGGCTCGTATTTTTTTCGGCAAATACTATCTATTTTTTAGAAGCTCGGGATAATAGCTCTAATGAAATATTTAATAAGCAGTTTCGTTTTGATTTTACTTCAGCAAAAAAAGGTCCTTACTTAAATCTCAAAGCCGCTTTACTTATAGATTACTCAAACGGTAATGTTTTATACAGTAAAAATTGTGATAAAAAAAGATCAATAGCATCACTCTCAAAACTTGTGACGGCAATGGTTTTACTTGACCACAATGTAAATTTAGACTCTGTTGTAACTATTTCAAAACAAGATGCCCGCAACTCATCCAAATCAAGACTGAAAAGAGGATATAAACTCACAATACGGGATTTACTCCATGCTGCTTTATTAAGTTCAGATAACAGAGCAGCACGTGCATTAGCACGGGCAACATCCGGTTCTATTAAAGCATTTGCCTCTGAAATGAACAAAAAAATGAAAAAACTCGGGTTGCAACATACTGTTTTTTATGAACCTTCCGGCTTAGATAAAAGAAATGTTTCAACTGCGGTTGAAATTGCTAAAATTCTCCAATACAGTTATGAGTATCCGTTAATAAAAAAAATTACACAAAAGAAAAACTATTTCGTTAAAGTTCGAAATAAAAACAATAAAAAACTCCAAATGGTAAACACTAATCTGATTGTTCATTCTAAATATAAAGTCTTAGCAGGGAAAACCGGCTATACACAAGCTGCTGATTACTGTCTTACTACTCTTGTAAAAAACAAAAAAGGGGAGAAGCTGACTTTAGTTGTTTTAGGTGTGCCGGGGGACAAATTACGCTTCAAAGAAGCGAGAAAACTTATTGACTGGGGTTTCAAACAACTGAAAAAATCTAAAACCTAAATTTCCTTTAGGATTTTTTCATCTTTATTTTATATTAACCTATCTGAAATAAACAGAAAGGTGTCATCTATGATTCAGACAGTTATGGTTACCGGTTCATCGGGAACTGTCGGAACAGCATTAGTTTTAGAACTAATTTCTCAAGGTTATAACGTAATTCCATTAGATATCAAACCGTCTATGTGGGATAAGAAAATTGATAGAAAAACTGTCATCCACGATTTAAGAAAACCTCTTAACTCTCTTAAAAAGAGTAAAAAACCTGATATTATAATACATCTTGCTTCAAACGCACGGGTTCATGACTTAGTCGTTGACCCGCAAAAAGCATTAGATAATTACATCATGACTCACAATATATTAGAATATGCACGTTTACATAATATTAAACGGTTTGTCTTTTCATCATCTCGTGAAGTATATGGCGATTCAAAGACAAATATCAAAAGAAAAGAAGATTCCACTCACATTACTAAAATCAAGTCACCTTACACAGCATCTAAATTTGCCTCTGAAGCATTAATCCACGCATATAATGAATGTTATGGCATAAAACCTATAATAGTCAGACTTTCTAATGTATACGGCAGGTTTGATGTGTCCGAACGGGCGGTGCCGCTTTTTATTTATTATGCCAAACGAAACAGACCTATTAATATTTTTGGTGCTGAAAAAAAATTAGATTTTACATACACCGACGATGCCATAGACGGCTTGATACGAATAATTAAGAGATTTGACAAAGTAACTCCCGAAACGATTAACATTACCTCCGGAAAAGGTACCACAATCATAAACGTTGCAAAGATTATCATAAGAGAGTTACAATCGGATAGTAAATTAGTAATCGGTGATAAACGTACAGGGGAGATTTCAACTTTTATTGCAAATCTTACAAAAGCACAAAATTTGTTAGGCTATATTCCAAAAGTATCAATAGAAGATGGAATTAAGAAAAGTATAGAATGGTACCTTGAGGCGATGACAAATAGACGGGTCTATGAAAGTCAAATCAGAGACCTCAAACGACGAGGCTGGGCTTAAAGTATTGCTTTATCTGTTTACCTGAATAGGTTGTATTTCAATATACACCATACAGCACGAAGACCATCTTTCCAGCCAATTTTTTTGCCTTCATCATACGTCCTGCCGTAATATGATATACCGATTTCAAATATCCGTACTTTCATTTTTGCCAGTTTTGCTGTTATTTCAGGCTCAAACCCAAATCTGTCTTCTTCGATAGTAACAGATTGAATTATTTCGCGACGAAACGCTTTGTAACAGGTTTCCATATCGGTAAGATTGATATTGGTGAACATATTTGACAATAGCGTTAACATCTGATTCCCGACATAATGCCAATAGTAAACAACACGGTGGGGACCACCTCCCATAAAACGCGAGCCATACACAACATCGGCTTTATTTTCAACTATCGGCTTAATAATTTTTTGGTATTCATTTGGGTCATATTCTAAATCAGCATCCTGTACAATTACAACATCACCGGTAGCAGCTGCAAAACCTTTCCGTAGGGCAGCACCTTTGCCGTAGTTACGTTCCTGCAAAATAATTCTATCGACAGAGTCTTTCAGCTTTGTGTTATATAAATCACGAGTACCGTCAGTTGAGAAATCATCAACGATAATAATTTCTATATTTTCAACCTGAGAATCTCGAACTGCCGATACAATCTCCTCAAGAGTGGAGACTTCATTAAATACCGGTATGACTACTGACAGCTTCACTTATCTATATCGTCCCGTAATATATATTATGTTAACTTTTTCAGCTTTAAATTTTCCTGTGTTTAGTGAGATGCACATTATGTTAACTTTTATTAATACTTTTAACCTTTCACAACAATATTAAATATCCGACCTTTAACAAAGATTATTTTCAGAATCTCTTTACCATCGGTATATTTTTTTACTTTATCAGACATAAATGCTACTTCTTCGGCTCTTTTTTGGTCACAGTCAATCGGAATTTCTATCTCATCACGAAGTTTTCCGTTTATCTGTACCCCAATGACGATACTGTCTTTTATAATTGCCGACTCATCACAAATCGGCCAATTAGACTTAAATATTGAGCCTTCAAAACCTGCAAATGCCCAAATTTCTTCAGCAAGATGCGGCACTAACGGTGCTGACAACTGAAAAGTCTTTAATATCAGATAATCGTTAAAACTGTCATTTTTGATTTTATCAGAATCATAATCACGCACAAGCTCCATAAGAGCTGAAATAGCGGTATTAAACTGCAGTTTATCGAAAGAATCCGAAACCTGCTTTATAACTTGATTCAGCTTAATATACAATGAATACTCAAATTCACTCAATTCTTCACGCTTAAAGTAATACTTTAAGTCAGGATTTGAATTCCGTAATTTCTCATTCAAAGGAAACAGCTTGTTAATCGCAAACTTTTCGACACCTGTCACAGAATCGGACGACCAGAGAACTTCTTTATCCGATGGTGCTGTAAAGAACATCGCCAACCTCGAAACATCCACTCCGCGTTCTTCCATCAAACCAATCGGGGAGACAACATTGCCTTTAGATTTTGACATAACCTCACCATTTGAATCACAAACCATGCCATGATTAAACAGACGTTTGGCAGGTTCATCATCTTTGACCCAGCCTAAGTCTTTCAAGAATTTTTGGAAAAACCTAAAATATATCAAATGACCGGTCGCATGAGTTATACCGCCCACATACAAATCTATCGGCATATATTGAGCGACTTTTTCTTTATCAAATGGAACTGAATCATTTTTTGGGTCAATATACCTCAAAAAATACCACGATGAACAGACAAAGGTATCCATAGTATCCGAATCACGTACTGCCTCTCCCCCGCAATTTGGACATTTTACGTTCATATATTCAGGTACATCGGCAAGCGGCGATCTTCCTTTTGGTTTAAAATCTTTTACTTTAGGAAGTTCAACAGGCAGATTTTCTTCAGCAACAGGCACAGTTCCGCATTTTTTGCAATGTACTATCGGAATAGGACATCCCCAATAACGCTGACGTGAAATAGACCAGTCCTTGAGCTTAAAATTAACTTTATGACAGCCAAATTCTTCTTGTTCAGCAAAATCAGTAACTTGTATTATAGCAATTTTACCTATCAATCCATCAAACTGACCAGAGTTCACCATCACCCCATAGTCAGTATAAGCTTCTGTCATCTTATTGACATCTAAGGGAGTATCTTTGTCAGGATGAATTACTACTTTAATTGGTATGTTATATTTTTTCGCAAAGGCAAAGTCTCTGCTGTCATGTGCCGGAACAGCCATCACAACCCCGGTGCCATAACCTGCCAAGACATAATCAGCCACCCACAGTTCAACTTTTTCACCATTATATGGGTTGATCGCATATTTCCCTGTAAAGACACCATCTTTATCATCGGTCACAGCAGACCGCTCGATATCAGAACGAGTCATAGCCTTTTTCTTATAATCTTCAACTTTGGCTTTATACTCACCCTCTAAGTTTAGAGAATCTAAAATCTCAGCTTCGGGAGCAATCGCCATAAATGTAACCCCAAAAATCGTATCGGGACGGGTCGTATAAATCGGAATTTTCAGATCGCTATTTTCTAAACTGAAATTTATCTCAGCTCCATACGAACGACCTATCCATTCACGCTGCATTGTCTTTACATTGTCAGGCCAATCGGGAAGCGTGTCTAAATCATCAACTAAACGGTCGGCATAATCGGTAATCTTAAAATACCACTGGTTTTGATCTTTTTTGACAACTTCTGTCCCGCACCGTTCGCATTTACCGTCTTTAACCTGTTCATTGGCAAGCACTGTTTTATCTTCAGGACACCAATTCACAAAACCCCGTTTACGATACGCTAATCCTTTTTTGTAAAGCTGAATAAACATCCACTGGGTCCATTTGTAGTAATCTGGAAAACATGAGGCAATCTCACGTGACCAGTCAAAAGAGATTCCCACTTTTTGAAGAGTAGAACGGGAAATACCTATATTTTTTGTAGTCCAATCAGCCGGATGAATATCTCTTTGAATAGCGGCACGCTCTGCCGGCAGTCCAAATGCGTCCCAGCCAAACGGATGAAGCACATCTTTGCCCAGCATCATTTGCTGACGTGCGATTGCATCACCGATAATATAGTTTCTAAAATGCCCCATATGGATATCACCCGATGGATAGGCAAACATGACCAGCATATAAAATTTATTATTAGGGTCGGCATTGTCGGGTGCTTGATAGAGAGAGGTTTCATCCCACTTTTTTTGCCACTTTGTTTCTATTTCTTTAAAATCATATTTCATAAGTCATTCTCTTTACAGTCATTGCGAGTTCGCCTAGGCGAATGGCAATCTCATTTTTATTGTTCCCTTGCAAAAAAGGGTATTTCACTATTCACCCCAGTTTCAAAATGTCATCCCAGCGAAGGGGCTTGTTGATAAACCTCTAAATTCGGAACATACTTCGACTTCGCTCAGTATGACAAATTGTAAGTTGTTGTCTTTCAAGTCACCCTGAGCGGAGTCGAAGGGTCTTGAAAGACTGATTGGACTTTTTCAACAAGCCCGAAGGCTAGGAACCAGTTCTTTTATAATTATCACCCTGAGCTTGTCGAAGGGGTGTTCCGTTTAATTACTTATCGTCATAAATATAAGAAAGAAAAGTAAGAAAATTGTACGAAATTGGCAAGTATCTTATTGTTGATTAAATATTTCTGAAATGTCATTTCTAGCTTGAAAGCTATGTCACAATAGGTAATGTCGGTTCTAAAACCTGCTTTGCGGCTTCAAGAACCAACATAACATAGCGAACGCCTAAACTATTACACAATCTCTGATTGGGAATCCGGTTTCTCATAGACATTTAAGTCAAAACATCGTTATTTAATTTTGAGGTGTTGAGTTTTTATTAAAACTACTTGAGAGATATATGTAACGGGAATCAATTATATTTAGGAACTTCTCGAAATATCAGATGCTAACGGTTCAAAATCTACTATTCTCAAACCACTTAATTGGCTCATGTCAATAAGTATTGGAGGTTCTTTAGGTGCTGTGTGACTTGAAGCTCCTTTATGGTTTCAGTTAATACTCGGAATAATAATTGGAATTGTTTTTCTACTATTTATTTTTGTCAATATATATATTGTTTGATTAAAAATCCTGATAAATTTGCTCAAAACGATTTAACAAATACGAGGTAATTGTTCCCCTATCGGCATGTCAATAATTCTACTTGTTCCAAAAGTTGTTAAAAGCTGTACAAGACCGGATTTTTCAGTAACAACATCACCGATTATAACAGCATCTTTTCCGAGAGGATGTGAACGCATTGCCTGTAAAACTTCATTTGCTTTGTCTCGTTTGACCACAACAATCATCTTTCCCTCATTGGCAATATATAAAGGATCCAGTCCAAGTATTTCGCAGGCACCTTGCACGGATTTTTGTATTGGTAAAAACTCCTCTTTGATTCGTATTCCGACATTTGAAGATTTTGCAAATTCGTTTAAAGTAGCTGCTACTCCCCCACGAGTCGGGTCACGAAAAGCATGTATTGAGGCACCTCCTGCTTGTAATGCAACCTGCACTAATTCATTAAGAGCAGCTGTGTCGGATTTAATAGGTGATTGAAACGATAACCCTTCTCGTTGCGATAATATACAGATACCATGGTCAGCTATAGTACCGCTTGAAATAATTATATCATCATCCTGCAGACAGTCGGAACCGATTGTAAAGTTATGTTCAATTATTCCAATACCTGAGGTATTTATAAAAATCTTATCACCTTTGCCTTTATTGACAACTTTAGTATCACCGGTTACAATTTTAACACCTGCCGATGCTGATGCTTTTTTCATAGAGATAACAATTTGTTTTAAATCTATTAAAGGGAATCCTTCTTCAATTATAAAACCACAGCTCAAATAAAGCGGTGTTGCACCTGCCATAGCAACATCATTGATAGTTCCATTTACAGCAAGTTCGCCAATATTCCCCCCCGGGAAAAAGATAGGGTCTACGACATACGAGTCCGTAGAAAATGAAAGTTTTTGAGCGTTAATATGTAAAATTGCATTGTCATCCTGTCGGTTTAATTCATCGTTTGCAAATGCCCAGACAAAAAGTTTAGAAATCAAGTCATTTGACATCTGCCCTCCAGAACCGTGGGCAAGCTGAATAGTGTCATGTTCTGTGATAGGAAGCGGACAGATAAATTCATCGGGAGTAATTTGTTTTTTCATCTACATATTCTCCTGTGTATGATATGCATAGTAGGCAGCACATGCCCCCTCAGATGAAACCATAGTTGCACCGAGCGGAGTTTTGGGTGTACACTTTTTACTAAATTCGGGACATTGGTACGGTTTTTTTAGACCTTGTAAAATGATCCCCGAGATACACTCTTTTGGTTCATCAACAATAACATTTTTAATGTCAATAATTTTCTCTGCATCATAAGAACTCATTTCATCACGAAGTGTCAGACCGCTATTTGGAATTTCACCAATCCCCCGCCACTTTTGATCAGAAATTTGAAAAACTTTGTTGATAATTTCCATAGCAGGAATATTACCCTCTCTTTTTACTATCCGTGCATATTGATTTTCAACTTCATAACGTCCATCTTCAAGCTGTTTGACAACCATAAGAATTCCCTCAAGAATATCAACCGGCTCAAATCCGGTGGCTACAATTGGAAGTTTATATTTCTCAGCAAGAGGATGGTATTCATCCAGTCCCATCACTGCACACACATGACCTGCAGCCAAGTAACCATTTACTCTATTCTTCGGAGAACTAAGCAAAGCAATCATGGCAGATGGTACAAGAACATGAGAAACTAAGAGCGAAAAGTTATTAATCTGTTGTTGTTTTGCCTGCCAAACAGCCATTGCCGTAAGCGGGGCGGTTGTTTCAAAGCCTACTGCAAAGAACACAACTTTTTTATGAGGATTTTCTTTGGCTATTTTTAAAGCATCAAGAGGTGAATAAACTATACGTACATCTCCCCCCTCTGATTTTACCATAAACAAATCTTTTTTTGAACCCGGCACTCGAAGCATATCTCCAAACGATGTAAAAATAACATCATCACGCGATGCAATTGCTAAGGCTTTGTCTATTTTTTCAAGAGGAGTCACACAGACAGGACAGCCCGGACCATGTACAAGTTCAATTGATTTTGGGATAATCTGGTCTATACCGTTTTTCATAATAGAATGAGTCTGTCCCCCGCAAATTTCCATGATAACCCAATCTTTGGTTGTAACGGCATGTATCTAGATCGGAAGAGCGTCGTGTAGGGAAAGAGTGTAGATCTCGGTGGTCGCCGTATCATTAAAAAAAAAAAAAAAACACAAAGAAAAAAAAAAAAAATATCATATGAGTAACAAACATCGAGAGTTAA
>CALCCW010000203.1:0-4270 GCA_937900185.1 uncultured candidate division Zixibacteria bacterium
TCAAAAGCTTTATTCTTTATTTTCATTATATTTTTTTTTTTTTTTTTTTTTCAAGCAGAAGACGGCATACGAGATATATCAGTGTGACTGGAGTTCAGACGTGTGCTCTTCCGATCTAGGACGCAATGGAACAGCTTTTCCGCCGGAACCTACAAAATTTGTAATCCCGGGAGTAGAAACAACCAACTCCAACGTATGCTTATCCAATTCCATTTCAACCAACATATAGCTTGGAAGGAATTTTTTTGTTGAGGTAGACCGTTTCCCCTGTTTCATCTCAGTTACTTCTTCAGTAGGTACAATTACCTGACCAAACTTTTCCTGCATTCCCGCATTTTCAATTGCAGATTCAAGATACCTTTTTGCTTTCTGCTCATGACCGGAAAGCGTATGTAACGCATACCAACGAAACGCCATAACGGTACTAACTCCCAAGACCTGAGTCAAAAATAATTTTTATGATTGCCGTAAGAATCTGATCAACCACGCCAATAAAAAGAGCTACGATAATAGAAACAATAATTGTCACTATTGTCGAACTAATCAACTCATCTTTAGACGGCCAGGTAACCTTACCTAATTCAGCAACGACTTCTTTTAAAAATTTAGAAATTTTGTCCATAATTCAAAACTCTAACATTTCATTTTTACAGGCCAGGAGGGACTTGAACCCCCAGCATCCGGTTTTGGAGACCGGCGCTCTACCAATTGGAGCTACTGGCCTATCAATTACCCAGAACTACCTGGTTTCTTTATGCATTGTTCGCTTATCACAAAACGAACAATACTTCTTATATTCAACTCGCTCGGGATGAAGACGTTTATTCTTCAAAGTGTTGTAGTTTCTTCTTTTACAATCACCACAAGCAAGAATCACTCTATCTCTTGGCATAATTCACTAACCTTTATTCAATGATATCGGCTATAACACCGGCACCGACGGTACGACCGCCTTCTCGGATCGCAAAGCGAAGCTCTTTCTCCATTGCGATTGGCATTATCAACTCTACTTCCATTTGGATATTATCGCCGGGCATTACCATCTCAACACCCTCTGGTAAATGAGCTACTCCGGTTACATCTGTTGTTCTAAAATAAAACTGTGGACGATAGCCCGTAAAGAATGGCGTATGACGACCACCCTCTTCCTTAGTCAATATGTAGACCTCGGCTTTAAACTTCGTATGGGGCGTAATGGAACCGGTCTTCGCAAGCACCATTCCACGCTCTATGGCATCTTTATCTACACCACGCAACAATAAGCCTACATTATCACCCGCTTCACCTCTATCTAATATCTTACGAAACATCTCCACACCTGTGACTACTGTCTTAGCGGTATCTCTGATTCCGACGATTTCTACTTCATCTCCGGTGTTAATGACACCACGCTCGATACGACCGGTACCTACTGTTCCACGACCGGTAATTGAAAATACATCTTCTACTGGCATCAAAAAAGGTTTGTCCATATCACGCTCAGGAGTCGGAATATAACTATCCAAAGCGGCTATCAATTCATCTATTGATTTAAATGCGGGGTCATCCAAAGGAGCATCAGATGAACCGGCGGTCATTGCCTGTAAAGCAGAACCGCGAATAACTGGAATATCATCACCGGGAAATTGATATGCCGACAACAACTCACGTACTTCAAGCTCGACTAAATCCAACAGCTCTTCATCATCAACCATATCACATTTGTTCATATAAACTACGATATACGGAACACCGACCTGACGTGCCAACAAAATATGTTCGCGTGTCTGAGGCATTGGACCATCGGAAGCAGAGACTACCAATATAGCTCCATCCATCTGAGCGGCACCGGTAATCATGTTCTTCACATAATCAGCATGACCGGGGCAATCGACATGGGCATAATGACGGGCTTCAGATTCATACTCCACATGAGCGGTTGCAATGGTGATTCCGCGTTCCTGCTCTTCAGGAGCATTATCAATAGAGGCAAAGTCTCGGATATCTCCGCTTTTATTCTTCTTCGCCAAATACATTGTCATCGCAGCTGTTAATGTCGTCTTTCCATGATCTACATGACCAATTGTACCTACATTAACGTGCGGTTTGTTTCGTTCAAATTTCTCCTTAGCCATGACTTAGGCTTTCCTTCCGCTATATTTTAGCATCTTCTAACATTTTCTTTGACACTTCCGCAGGAACAATAGCATATTTTGCAAACTGCATTGAGAATACAGCTCTTCCCTGGGATATATTTCTTAAGGTATTTGCATACCCAAACATTTCAGACAACGGTACCGACACAGAGATAACAGTAACATCTGTCTTTGGAACCATACCGTTTATTTTACCACGACGCGAATTCAAATCACCAACAACGGCTCCCATATACGATTCAGGAGAAACAACTTCAACATCCATAATCGGTTCAAGAATTTTTGGTTTTGCTTTTTTAGCACCATCCTGAAGAGCCATTGAACCGGCAATTTTAAATGCCATCTCCGATGAATCTACTTCATGATACTTACCATCATACAACACACAAGAGATACCGGTCAACGGGTACCCTGCAAGAACACCATTCCCCATTGCTTCTTTGGCACCTTTTTCAACAGCCGGAATATATTCTTTTGGAATAGTGCCTCCGACAATTTTATTTTCAAACTGAAATTCAGACCCGTCTTCGGTAGGACCTACACGCATAAAGACATGAGCAAATTGACCTTTACCACCTGATTGACGAACAAATTTAGCTTCAACTTCAACTTCTTTGGTGATAGTTTCGCGATAAGCAACAGACGGACGACCAACTGCGGCACTCACAGAGAATTCACGCATTAAGCGGTCAACTAAAATTTCTAAATGCAGCTCTCCCATACCGGAAATAATCGTTTGTCCGGTATCTTCATCGTATTTCACAATAAATGTTGGGTCTTCTTCGGCAAGTTTCACCAAAGCATCAGTTAATTTATCTTGGTCAGCTTTTGTTTTTGGTTCAATTGAGACAGACACAACCGGTTCAGGGAATGTCATCGTTTCTAAGATAATATGTTTTTTTAAATCACAAAGAGTATCACCGGTCGTTGTTTTACGCAACCCGATAACACCAACAATATCGCCGGCTTTTGCTTCTTTTATATCTTCTCTTTTATTAGAATGCATTTGCAGAATTCGGGCGACACGCTCTTTTATACCGGAGTTCGGATTATAAACATACGAACCTGCCTTAATAGTACCTGAATAAACCCTAACAAAAGTAAGTTTACCAACATACGGGTCAGTTGCGACCTTAAACGCTAAGGCAGCAATTGGTTCATCGGATGACGGTTTTATTACTATTTCTTTTTCACTATCGTCTTCTTTGTGTCCTACAATGGGCGGCTTATCAAGAGGTGAGGGGAGAAAATCGACAACAGAATCAAGTAATTTCTGTATCCCTTTGTTTTTAAAAGACGAACCGCAAATAACCGGAGTCATAGTAAGGTCTATAGTAGCCTTACGTACAGCAGCCATTACCTGCTGCGGGTCAAGCTCTTCTTCTTGAATAAACTGTTCTAACAAATGGTCATCATATTCCGCAACCGCCTCTAATAGAGTCTCACGATACATATTAGCTGTTTCAATCATATCGTCAGGAACATCAAAATCATCAAACGTCATACCATTTGATTCTTCATGGAACACTCGATATTTCATAGTCATTAAATCAATAATCCCCGAAAACATTTCTCCGTCTCCAACAGGAATATTGACAGCAACACACTGTGTAGCAAACCGCTCGTTCATAGCAGCTAAAGTTCCGGCAAAGTCAGCTCCGGTACGATCCATTTTATTGATATACGCAATTCTCGGCACACTATACTTGTCAGCTTGACGCCATACAGTTTCAGACTGCGGTTCAACACCTCCAACAGCACAAAACAAAGCAACCGCTCCATCGAGAATCCTCAAAGAGCGTTCAACTTCAACAGTAAAATCAACATGACCGGGAGTATCTATAATATTGATATTATGACCATTCCAAAAGCAAGTCGTAGCGGCAGATGTAATCGTGATACCACGTTCTTTTTCCTGTTCCATCCAGTCCATAACAGCAGCACCGTCATGAACTTCACCGATACGATGTAATCGACCGGTGTAGAACAAAATACGCTCAGTTGTAGTGGTTTTACCGGCATCAATATGAGCCATAATACCAATGTTTCTAATCTTTTTTAATCTGTCACTATCGGACATAAAAAATCCCTACTAAATATACACTTTCTCAGTTCTATCATTATTGATAAAAGAA
>CALCCW010000204.1:0-13523 GCA_937900185.1 uncultured candidate division Zixibacteria bacterium
TATCCCACATTCTTGCTTTAGCTATCTGTGAGTTTTTACCCAAAACGATAAATGAGATTTTAACATTCTTCACATACTGTTTTAAATAGGGGATTTTTGTATGGATAGCCTCATTGTCATCTATTGAACTAAAATTAACTTCAGTTGACCAGGGATGAGTATGTATATCAAGCAGATGACATCTGTTTTTCATACAATGCCTTAAAGCCTGAACTGTAAATTCAGTTTTGAAAGCTACATACGAAGCAGTTCTTCTATGATAATCTCCTATTTTCGGGATAAGAATATCATTCACAAGAATCTTATGTGATGACGCAGTCGTTGACTCTTTATAAAAACCATACAGTCCTGATTCAAGTTCATTTGTTTCATAAAGAGATTTATTTAATTTATCCCAATCCTGTTGTTTAAAGATAATTTGATTCTTCATTTTATCACCTCCTGAGCTGCTTTATACATTCCTTTTTGTAAGCCGTCTAATACATGTAACAGGTTAGTTCCTTTGATTGAATTCAGATTTGGATTCCACCCCTTATTAACATGAAACGAAAAACGAGCTAAGTTATGTTTTGATAAGTCATTAAATCCTGAATCTTCATAATAGTGGGTTGGTCTTTTACCATTAATAGCTGTTAATCCTTTGTCGATATAAAATCTATCAGGTGGCAAATAGAATATCTGTGAAGATTTAGGCAGAAGTACTAATAGAAATGTTGTTTGTTTTCTCCAGTTATACGGTAAAGCATAATTTTTAATACATATTGACTGCCAGTTTTGGTTATTAAAAATAATATTTTGTTTACCGTATCTCTTGCTGAGTAAAACTATATTTTGTAAAACCCAATATTGCCAGTTTTGTATATTTGGTTTCATTACTATTTCCTTTTTTATCGTAATGGCAGAATTACCCGCCATTACGCATCATTACTATCCGTTTCCGAATATTACCGGAGGAAGTTCTTTATATTCCGGTAACTCTTTATTCGGGTTGACCTGCATCAAATCAGTTACCTCTTCATCATCAAATTGTACGGGTTGCTGTTTTCTGATAACCTCAGGGTCGTAATTCTTGTTATCTTTTAAGAAAAAATCAAGAAATCCCATTGTAAATCCTTTCTTGTATTAAGGTTAGTTTTCATCTTTTTTATGTAAAATTTTAAATCCTACTGTTACAAATAGCATTTCTATAATCCAGAAAAGAGTTCCCTTAAATCCGGCATATTTACACGAAGCTTGAAAGAGAAATATTTCATGCGGTCCCGGTATTGTTGTATTCTTGTCAATCCACCATACCCACAAGGGATAGGAGATAATAGAAAGCAGTAAAAATATGCGATGCCAATGAATGCGAACTCTCTGTGGATGAGGATAATTTTTTTGTAATAGTTCTGTCTCATCAACTGAAGTTTGTAAGGTTTTATATATGAACTTTACAGCAAAGCCTAAGATTAAAAGTCTTATAATTGAAGCAAAACCGGAACATTCCAAACAAAACGGCAGTGATTCACCCATGCCTAAATCAGCACCGCATTGATCTACCCATATCCATAAAAGATGACAACCAAGAAAAAGTGAAATCAGAGACATAATCTTCGTCATGATTTATTCCTTATTTCAATCAGATCACCTGCTAAGACAACTTCAACCTGACAGGGTAGTTGTCCTTCAGTAGAGATGAGAGCTTGTAGTTCTTTTTTCATTTTTCGCTGTGTGACAGCAAAGATGAGCTTGTCAGGGAGACCATCTCCTGTTAAATCTTTTGTAAGGTTTGAAATCTCTTTTTCAAGCGGATAAGAAGCACAGATTTCAACAAAAATAATTTCATTTTCTTTTTTACAACATAAATCAATTAGCTTACCATTGACATGTTGATACTCGATAATTACTTCATAGCCTAGTTTTCTAAAACTCTCAGCAATCCGATAAGAACAAAATTTATGTTTATATCCCCCCTTAGACTGCCATTTCTTGGGAGATATGCTGAGTTGTTGATATCCTTTATCTGTAATCTCCCAGAAACAGATTTCTGTTTTCGCTTTTGATACAGAATGCTTGACTATAAGATTATTTTGTAATGCCTCCTTTTCTGCATTTATAATAGTTGCTCCACCTTTAATCTGAGCTAAAAGAGTTGCTTCCTGACGGAACAAAAAGATATGTTTCTGCTTAATTTGTGCCTTCATTATTTTTAGAGCATTCTCAAGCCGTTTGTTTAAGTGTGAATCTAAAAGAGTTTCTGAGTTGTTTACTGAAGCTGTATTATTTGACAAAGACTCATCAATAGGAGGGATTACTTTTTCATCTCCGTAGAGATAGATATGAGATTCTTTTGATATCTTTTCAATCTCTTGAGCAGATATATTTCTTATTACGGTTAATTCATTTATCTTGGTGGTAAAAGGGTACGGGTAGCGAATATCTTTAATAACCGCCGAGCCAGGTTGTCCGATTGTTCGTATGAAGTCTCTTTGTGATCTATTGAGTCCAATGGCTGAGCCGAATTCCTCATAATCTGAACCATGTCCAAAACCACCAACTAATATCTTGGTGGCGGTATTGCCAAATATCTCAGGTGCTAAATTCATCGTTTGAGAGCCGAATATTACACCAATCCCAAATGCTCTTGCCTGTTGAAAATAGTCCAAAAGAAGAGATATCTTTTTACTTGATGTTTTCGGAAAAAGCTGAGAAGCTTCATCAAGTACAATAAAAGACTCAAGTTTTGTAGTTCTTAAATTATTACAGATGCGATACAGCAAGATTTTGGCAAAATAAATAGTAACACAAAGTGACTGTACAGAACTTGAAAGTCCTGCTAAACTTATTGCCCAGTTTGCATCAATCAGCTTCTGCCAACTCACCTGTCTTTTTGAAGAAGTTGCACTACCTAATACCGTCAGTAAACCATCAATGCGAAACTTAAGACGTATTGCCATCTCTTTATTAAAACTTTTTTCTATATACGCAATTTTATATAACCGTTTTGAAACATCATGTAGTGTCGGGAAACTGTCCATTTCACTATGTAATTGCGTAAGTAGATCTACAAGAAGAATTTGTGCGGCAATACGCAGTTCAAAATGAGTAGCCAATATTTCTGCTAAAAGATTTATCCAAAGTTGAGTTAGAACTCCTTTAGGAGGAGAACACCAATTATCTTCAAAGTCTTTTAGTAAGAAGTATAAAAACAGAGATTTATATCTGACTGCTAAATCAAAATAATCCTGTTTTCTGTCAAAAACGCATATCATATTTTTTCCCTTTCCAAAAGAGATATCAAAATATGTTT
Source organism: uncultured candidate division Zixibacteria bacterium (assembly GCA_937900185.1). Taxonomy (GTDB): domain Bacteria; phylum Zixibacteria; class MSB-5A5; order GN15; family FEB-12; genus QQUK01. The sequence continues at coordinate 3,290 of CALCCW010000204.1, forward strand.
AATTATAGTTGTTTTACCTCCGCCGTTTCTGCCAACCACACACAGATGCACATTAAGATTATGTGGATCTAATCCGTATTGAGTCTTTGTATGACGCACGACGCCTAAATTGATTGAACCGGAAATGCTGTCTTTTGTTTGTGGGTTTGTTTTACGAAATGGTTCTGGGTGTAACATTTCCCTTTTATCAAATGCATTGATTTTGGAATACACAAATTTGAGACAGTTTTGATTATAAGGGTCTATTCTCAACTGCCCTAAAGCTGTCAGAGTCGGAGGGTCAGTGAGTAAATTTCTTTTTGAACATTCCATCCAAAGTTGAGATATATGAGCATAACCTTTTTTACCTGAACTCATAATTATTTCACCTCTATAAAAGGTTCAACAAAGAATTTTCGTAGCATCATTCTCAGCCGATTTCTGTTTAATAACTCCGAGCAGGTTGGGCAGACCATCATTTTTTGATTTCTTACACTACAGGGCAGACAGCAAACTCTCATACAGAGGTCACATCTGCTGTACATCTCTTTAGTCAGAAAGGTAAAACAGGTTTGGCATTCTCCGACAATCTCTGTCTGAGCATGTGGCATTATCCCTTGGGTGACCGGCTGTTCTGTTTTGAGATACGTTCTGACATTGCCGTTTTGGTCAAAATCGGATAGTTCTTCCGTTTTAAAAACGTAGCTGTTTTCTTTTCCCCTATAATGCTTCTCTTCCTTGCGATAAAATTTACTCATTTTCAATTGCTACCCTCTTTTTACAGTTTCTATGGCTATCCAATTGAGAGATATGAACTTCGACACTTTCTACTGCTTGGTATACATACATAAGAAATTGAAACTGAAATGAATCGATATCTATGTCTGAGTTTGTTTTTTTCATAATATTCTTTCTCTCTATCTGATGAGAAAAAGGTATATCAGAAGTTCTCCTAAGCTCAATATCAATTTTCAGGTAAAGAGTAAGTTTTTTTTGAAGTTTTCAGGTAAGAATTCTACGTAGTGAATATTTATTAGATAAAAAGATGTTGGGTAGTTGTGATAAGACAGCTGTTGATTGACTTGCTGATATGTACTATCCCTTTGTTGTAGTCTCGTTTAAACCAGTCATCAATGCTAAGATCAACTTCTTCAGATTTTTGTATTGTTTCTTTTATTATCTTTAGATAGTCATACACTTTTTTACTGTAATCTCGGGGGATAGTTTTTTCTGCTTTTTTAATAGCAAGTTGATAAATCTCCTGATAACTCAAAGACTGACCCAACCGCTGTAAGAAGAGAGTCAATATATTAAATGGATGATAATTGCCGGCTCTAAATAATTTATCTCTGTTTTGTATATAAATACTGACGTAATCAGAGTTTTCTATAAAGATATCAAATGATTCAGGTAAGTTCTTTTCTTTGAATCTATTAAGTTTAGCCCTATCCATCTGTTTTATTTTTCCTCGTAAGAAAACAACGTACTGTTCATCTGTTACAGAATCTTGGAAATAGCTTTTGAGAAGTAAAAGGGGAATATATTTGATAGCTCTATCTTTTAGCCAGTCAGGGAGGTCACTTCTGTTAGTTGTTGCTGATACAATTTCTTGTAAGTTGTTTTGATTGTTTTTATTCATTTCATCAGAAACATATGCAATTATCTTCATTAACTGAAAGGAATTATATTCATGTTCTTCTAACCCGGTCGGGGCAATTATCTCACCGAAGAAAATTCTGCTGTCGTATTGTTTTAAGAGAGACTGATAGGTCATATCAACATATTCAGAGATCGAAGATATTGTATGTACAAAAGAGTCCGCATCAAATAAAGCAAGTCTTGTGTAGAACTCTTTGGTTATCTCTTTTATTCTCTGTTCAGCTGTATGCATAATAGTTTAACCCTTATATCTGTTTTTATGATAAATAAATTGCTTAGAAAGAGCAATTCATAATATATTAAGCTATGGATAAATATTCAGGTTTTGTTGATCCTTCATTATATGCAGTAATTATTAATGCCAAAGAATGTGGTTGGGTACCAAGACCACCTTCAATACCAATAACCAATTCTGATGAGGTTATCGAAAAATTAAAAGAGATATCATCCCATGTTTCAGACAAGGGTAAACTTGATTTGCGGTTTGCAGCATCACTTCATGAAAGAAAACATTTTCTTGATATGCACCTCTCAAGTTCACTCTGGCAATCCTTTCTTGCCTGGTTTCATTGCTCATCGCAGATTTTTACGATAACATCACTTTTTAAAGGGAAAAAGATATCACCTCCATTATATTCACCGTTTGGAATGCTTCGTGATGAAAATAACTTTAATAAGCAAGAGAAAGAAATCATACATAATATCTGTCAAAAAATATTCTCACATCAGATTCATCCAAGACTCAAATTCGCTTTAGAAATTTCAGCATCACTTTTACAGTATTCCTTTTTACGTGAAAATTATCAAGTTGATGCCAATTCTGGCAGTATAACATACAAGTATTATAAATCTTTTTTTGAAAAACCGTTACAAGCATTCTCAGGAGATATCAAGAAAGCTTTTTGTTGTTACTCTTTTTTGAGTTGGTTCTGCAGAGATTACCGAGAATTTGAAACGGTAGAGAGACAATTTCAGTCAGATACTGACTATAAAAAAGTAGTATATACTTTACTTAAAGAAAAATATTATGCTCTTAAGACAGATGAGATTAACAGAGATGCTCAGTACTTGGAATCGTTTTCTAAATATTTTCAGAAACCGGATACGAAATATTTTCCTGATATGGTGAGTTATTTATCTAAAATTATAAACTTCAGAAAAGAAGTTTTTGCGTCTATTGATATAATCATGGAACTGCTAACTAATATGCCCTGTTTTCAGAAATGGATTTCTACTGATGCCTTAAAAACATACTATCTGGTTGATTTTAGAGAACCTTTATCACCCGATACAGAAATCACAGAAAACTACTATGCCAGCAAATGGATTGTCGAAAATCAACAGTTCTTCTATTACGACGACAATTTAGGAAAACAGATACTTTCTATGGAGGAGTTAGATAACTTGATAAATATTCAACTGTTAAGCAGTTATCTGATAAATCCAGTCAAGTTGTTTGATTTTAATACAAAGATTGCTTCAGGAGAGTTTTTAGAATGTGAGATATTTTGAAATAATCATTAGTTTTTTGAGAACATTGTTACAATAAAACTGTTTAATAATTAGGTAATAGAGTTTTGAGAAATAAACCAACTTAACAAGGAGAAAATAAAATGAGTAAATTCACATCCGTTTCCCCTAATTCCAGCATGCAGTCATTTTTTCTTGATGTCACAAAATCATTTGCAAAACATTCGGGACCTAATGAAATCATTACATATCATGCTCCTGAAACCCATGGACATGAACCTCTTCATAGCCAATTCAACTTAATAAACAGAGAAAATGGTAATTGCTTCAAAGTTAAGCTCAACGAATAACTTGATTGAAATAAGAGAGGGAGACTTTTAGTCTCCCTTCAATAATTGTTTGCCTAATTGGGTTGTAACATAATATAAGCTACTATCATTTTCAATAAGGTTTAATTTTTTTAACCTTATCAATATATCTTTGCATTCAGCTTTCGCTAAATCAAGTTCTTTCGTTATTAATTCTACAAATCCTGTTTTATCATCACACATTCGAAGTATTTCATATTCTATATTTGAGACCATCTTAAAAATTATCATGTTTGTCTTATAAATTTTTCGTCATTTCTTTTATTATTGCCCACTATTCAACCCCCCGCTTTGTTTTCACATTATAGCATCACTTTCTCAACGGCTTTTTGGCTTCTGTATCACGGGTGAAGAAGCACAAAAATCCTTATGAGAAAGAAGAAATATATGAAACTGAAAGAAAACAAAGCGAAGTCACTCGTTGATAATGCGATTCATGATTTAATTGATGCCATTGAAAATGGTCATAGTGTTGTATTAAAACAGTACTTTAAGGCAATGGGGAATTTTCACTCATATAGCTTCACCAATATCATGTTAATCGCCAGACAATTTCATACTGCAACAAAAATAGCAGGATTTCACACATGGCGAAAATTAGAACGTCATGTTTTAAAAGGTGAAAAAGCAATCAAGATTATTGCTCCACTTGTTAGAAAGAATGACAATTCTGTCAGTACAGATAAAGATATATTCGGCTTTCGGGTCGTCAATGTTTTTGATATATCTCAAACAGACGGAAAAGAACTGCCTGAAATTTCAAAAGTCAAAGGTGATCCTACTGAGTACAGCAATAAACTAAATCAGCTTATCTCTGAGAATAAAATTGAACTTGAATACTCCGACAATATTGCTGCTTATGGATGTTCAACAGGTGGAAAAATTACAATCAAATCAGGACTCTCTCCAGCAGAAGACTTCTCTGTTCGTGTTCATGAACTTGCTCATGAATTACTTCATCAGAAGACAAAAGAGAAACTCTCTAAAAAACAAAAAGAGACAGAAGCCGAAGCAGTCGCATTTGTCGTTTGTAGCTCAATTGGACTCGATACCAATTCAGCATTCACTGATTATATTCAAAAATGTACAAAGGAGATAAAGAAACGCTACTGAAGTCATTTGAGCGGATTCAAAATATTGTTGGCGAAATAATAGAGCCCCTAAAAAGGATAACTTGACAAAACATACCATGATGTATTATATTATTGATATTCAATATTGAGAATATTAAGGAACTGGATGGATGATTAGTAAAATAACTATATTTTTTGGAAATGTTCTAATGTTTACCTTATCATTTATTGCTGGATATATTTTTATACATAATAAAATTCCCTTAGAATATTCAAGAAACTTACCTTCTCAAGAACTAAATATCTTACTAAGTGTAGCAATTTTATTGGGAATTTTTGTATCAATCCCCAGCTTGATTGATTTAATATATGATTTATGTCAAAAGCATATAGTTCTTACAATAATATTTTGCACTATTTCTTTTTTATTGAGTATTTTTTCTATAATATTTTTTATCGAAAAGATATATTTTACATACATATTTGCTGCCTTGCTTGGTGTTGGTGTAAATTTGTTTGGTATGTCTTCTGTTTTGAGAAGTAAAACTAAATTTCCAAGTTCAAATCAATGGACATTTGGTCATGTATTCGGCGTTGGAATTATTCCATTTATTACAGGATTGTTTTTAATTTATGCTGAATTATTTCCAGATCCCAATTATGACGCAATAACTTTTTCTAATGAGTTTTTAATTCCATTGCTACCATTATTTCTTCTGCTTACTATTATTATATATTTATCATTTCATAAGTGGATAGAAAAAGATAGTGAAATACTGAAAATTCTTGATGTAAATTTAAAAGAAAAAACAACAACTAATAATGGTAAAGAAATTATGGGAAGGACATGCATTCTTTATTATGCAATACCAGTAATTCTATATCCAATTACAATATTTTTAATCCTCAAAACAAACAAATATGACGGACCATTTTTGTTATTTCTGTTTCTCTCTTATTTATTTGTGGTTATTGGACTTTTCTATTTCCCTCAAAAGAAATTAAACAATCTAGTAAGCAGTTTATCTATTAGAGTCTCTTCTATTTTTTTAATACTCTTTGGTCTTACTTTTGAATTTATATTTGAAGGATATTCTCTTGATTTGCCTATTATAAGCGAAATTAATCCTATATTGTATTCTTTATTTATACCCTTTGTTTGGTTTTGTGTTAATAAAAAAGAACAAAATACTAGATATTATTCAATTAAAACATATTTTATCTTATTCTCTTTATGCGTGCTACTTAGTATAATTTTATATAATAGATTTATTTCAAATACTCCATCACAACAATTTGATTCAATTGCTCTTTGCTCTTTAGTAATAATCATCATTTTCGTTACATTTAAAAAGAATAAAGATAATTAGGATATTTAGGACTATGAGTAGTAAAGCACTTAAACTAATTTGCAAATATTTAAAATCAAGATTGTATAAAAATTCTTTTTTCTTGCATATAAGCCCTTTGTCTCTATGCAATTTGAATTGTAGCTACTGTTATCAGGTCAATGAATCGTCCTCTGTTATGTCTTATGAATTGTTTGAAGATATAATAGATAAATTAACTGTTCAAAATAGATTAGGCATAGTGGCATTTACTGGTGGTGAACCATTTTTATGGAAACATATATTAACAGCTTTAAAAAAATGTAAAAAAAAAGGTATATTTAGCCAAATCACTACAAATGGTAGCAGACTAAATTATTCATATATTGATAAATTGGCTGAAAGTGGTTTAGATTATCTTTCTGTATCGATTGATGGATATGACCAGTTATTGTTTTCAGAAAAAACAATATTTAATAATACAAAATTATTTGATTATCTACTTTATGCAAGAGACAGGCACAACATTATAGTTTCTTGTAATTTTGTCATAACAGAACATAATATTGATCAAGTAGATAAAATACTAGAGCTAACCAAATACTTGCATATACCTACTTCATTAGGTTTTTATGTTCCTCCTCCTGAAAAAAAGCAAGATAGTTATTTTTCTAATAAAGAATTATCTGATAATTTTCAAAATCTTATCCTTAAAATAATAGATAAAAAGAAAAACGGTTACCCAATTTTAGAATCTTCTGAATATTTCAAGAAATTTAAATCTTTTCTTGAAAATACATTCAATTGGGATTGTAATATAGCAAAAAAGTATACGATTCAAATAAACTCTGATGGAGATATATATTGGTGTTCAAAGTTAAGAAAAATATCTCCATATAATTATAAGAATATATCCTCTAATTTCAATAATTTCAAAATGGAATTATCAAAAAAGATAAAATCATGTAATTCTTCCTGCTATTCAAATTGTGCTTTTAATTCATTTTATTATCAAACACATAAGTATGAATTTATTAAAGAAATTTTCTTAAAAAAATATTTATATTTATCAATATTTAGAAAAAAGATTAAGAATGAATCCACTATACACTTTCCGAAACCTCGTTCGATACCGATTGAAGTGCGGAAGCGAGACCTCTTTCATGAAAAAGATGATAATCTTGTCATCTGATTTTAATCCGTATTCGTTCATCAAAATGTCCTTCACACTCGGATACATATATTTGAAAGTTGTGACATAAACACCTTTTCTTAGATTTCTATACTTTTTTGGAACATCATCTTTCTCTGTATATACCGGTACGAGTTTTTTTACAATATATGGCATCTTCTTACCCTAAGGGATACCTACAGAGGAATTATGATTTATTTTGTAGAGAGGAAAATGAACATGAAGAGGTTGTGTAAATCTACTTTTAACTTTTACAATAGCATCACCCACACCAAGTTTATCTATATATCCTGTTTCTGTTTTAGTAAGATTCATCGCTTGAGACATAGATTGTATATCATTATTGTTTAACAAAGTTAAATTTGTTGTAATGGAAAAATGAGCTGTATCTTTAAGTTCCGACCCTCGTATTTGGTGACAAACTGATTCAATTATTTTTCTATTTAATAATGGCTCTCCACCAAAAAAGGAAATAAAAATGTCTTGTATGCTTGTATTTGTTCTGGACGATTTGATTATATACTCAACCGCACTTTTAGCAGTTCTTTTTGACATATTTAATTCAGGTTTGTTGGTTCCCTCAAAACAATACTGGCAATTCATATTGCAACTTGAAGTTACCATCAGAACAAAACTAGCATAAACAGGAGCATATTTTAATTTATTGATGTAATATTTGAAATAATCCTTTTCATTGAATTTATTATTATGAATTATTTTATTTTCATGTAATGTTTGAAGCAAATTTTTATCAGATAAGCTATTCTTTCTGAGTTTCAGAAGATTATCTCTGCTTATTGATATCGCACTATCATGTAAAGTATTATATATGCCATAAGTTCCTTTTTCTAATTCTAAATAAATATTGAATAAAGATAATATATATTCTGAATTCGTAGACATATTACTTTTTCCTAAAATGCAATCCATTTAATATGTTTTACACATTTACTGGATTTGTTTATCTATAATTTAGATGTTATTTTTTTATTGTCAATAATTTTTATTTCTCATAAAAAGAACATATAACTCCATTTAACATTAGAATCTATCACCCGCTTTATTTTCACATTATAGAATCACTTTCTCAACAGCTTTTGGCTTCTGTATCACGGGTGAAGAAGCACAAAACCCTTATGAGAAAGATGAATATTATGAAACTGAAAGAAAACAAAGCTAAATCGTTGATAGAAACTGCTATCAATGAATTGATCGTATCAATTGAAAAAGGTCAATCTGAGGTTTTAACTAACTATTTACAAGCAATGGGAAGATTTCATCATTATAGTTTTACAAATATCATGCTAATTTCAAGACAATTCCCGAATGCGACCAGAGTAGCTGGATTTCAGACTTGGAAAAAACTTGATCGCTTTGTAATTAAAGGTGAAAAGGGAATTAAGATTATCGCTCCAATGATATCTAAAAAAGAGTCTCTAAAGGATAAAAATGAAGAAGATGAGGTGTATGGTTTTCGCATTGTCAATGTCTTTGATATCCGTCAAACAAAGGGAACAGAGCTTCCTGAAATTTCAACAGTTAAAGGTGATCCAACTGAATACAGCGAAAGACTGAATCAACTAATAGCAGACCAAAAGATAGAACTTCTTTATGCGAGTAACGTTCCTGCGGATGGTTATTCTACAGGAGGGTGTATTGTAATTAGGACAGGTTTAAGTCCAGCAGAAGATTTCTCCGTAAGAATTCATGAGCTAGCTCATGAGATGCTCCACCAATCTAATAAAGAGAAGTTATCAACTGAGCAAAAGGAAACTGAAGCAGAAGCGGTCGCATTCGTGGTTTGTGATGCGATTGGATTAGATACTAATTCTGCTTGTCGGGATTACATTCAGATGTATACGGGCGATAAAGAGATGCTTTTGAAGTCATTTGAGAGGATTCAGAAAACGTCATCTGAAATACTTTATAAAATAAAATCTATAACCCATAAAATCGAAAGTTAATGTTATGAACAACTCAAAATTAAAAGAATGTTCAAATTGTGGTTCTGTTTATTTTTTGTCTGATACAATAACAACTTACATTATAAAAAATGGAAAGTTAGAATCACACGGGACTGAGCATGTCTCAGAAAATCTGATCTGTAAAAATTGTCATAAAGAATTTGATTTTGAACTTTTTGATTTAGAAAAATTATAAGAAAGTGAGTCTGCAATAATAATTGTCCCTTTATTGAAGAAATATGTTTGTCAATCACTTATCGGAAGGTTTAAATAACAAATTGGATAACTTATTGGATTGTATATGAATAGGGACATTGTTTTTGTTGACACAAATTAGACATATTTCGTATAAATATAGAGCCTAATAAGCTGAATGCTCTAACAACCGATAAAATAACAACTTGACAGACTGTATTAAATTACTATTTTGGAGGTTAATAATTGAAAAATAGAAAAGGAATTGAATCAATGTCAGAAGATCAAAATTTGTACGTAGATGGTATTGCACAGGATTTTCAATGTAATTCAATTGATGAATTAGCTCAAAAACTTGGATATACAAATTCTCAAGAAATGGCTACTACCAATAATTTTGAAAATATTTATGATTTATTTACCAGCCCCGGATACGCAGGGAGATACTTAACTATCGAAAGTCAATTAGGTTTTTAACTAATTTTAAAAAGGTTACTAAAATGGGGAATCATAAGTATGTGACAGAGAAACATTTTTTTTCAACTCCCTTTCCAAGAGAACCAAACGAATTATTATATATAAACTCTAAAGCTCAGAATAGAAATGACAATTTTGAACTTAAGTTTTTTTTACCTAAATTTAAAAGAATATTTAAAAAGCAAAAAGATATAATAATCATTCTAAATGGATTTGCAGAATATAATTATCATACCTACCAACGGGAAGAAAATAGTATTTGCAGTTACTTAGCAAGTAAACATGGGATAGCATCTGTTCTTTTACCAATACCTTTTCATTTTAATAGATTCAATAGAAATGATTACGATAAAAAAGAAGATCGGAAGAGCGTCGTGTAGGGAAAGAGTGTAGATCTCGGTGGTCGCCGTATCATTAAAAAAAAAAGAGAAAACAAGAAGAAAAAAGAAAAGAAAAAAAAAAACAAAAAAAAAAGAATAAAAAAATGACAGATGACGCAGAACACCAAGGTTAGCTGTCTTGCTACTTA
>CALCCW010000205.1:0-2994 GCA_937900185.1 uncultured candidate division Zixibacteria bacterium
TAATAATTTCTTGGAGAACTTATGAAAGTAGCAATTAATGGTTTTGGAAGAATTGGCAGACTGGTTTTCAAAGCTGCTCAAGGTAATGGTATCGACTTTGTCGGCATTAATGACTTAACCGATGCAAAAACATTGGCTCATCTGTTAAAATATGATTCTGTTCACGGAAAATTCCCCGGTGATATTTCTGTTGATGGGAACACTATTACGGTAAACGGAGATAAAATAACTATCTATTCTGAAAAAGACCCGTCAAAACTTCCATGGAAAGAATTAGGCGTTGATATTGTTTTAGAGTGTACCGGATTTTTCCGCACAAAAAAATCTGCCTCCGCTCATATTCAAGCAGGTGCTAAAAAAGTTTTAATTTCTGCCCCTGCCAAAGAACATGACGGTACTTTTATCCCGGGCATTAACTCCGACAAATACGATAAAAATAAACATGATGTTATTTCTATCGGTTCCTGCACCACCAACTGTTTGGCTCCGGTAGCAAAAGTTCTTTTGGACAACTTTGGGATTGTCAAAGGGTTTATGACAACGATCCATTCCTATACATCTGACCAGCGTCTGCTCGATGCACCGCATTCTGATTTACGCCGTGCTCGTTCAGCCGCAGTCTCAATGATTCCGACAACAACCGGTGCCGCCAAGGCAATCGCTGAGGTTATCCCTGAGCTGACGGGCAAGATGGACGGCTGTGCTATTCGTGTGCCTACGCCGGACGGTTCTATTGTTGACTTAGCTGTTATCTTGGAAAAAGAAGCTACTGTTGAAGAAATCAATGCTGCCGTAAAAGCTGCGGCAGCATCAGGACCGCTTGCCAACACATTGGAATATTGTGACGACCCGATTGTCTCAATCGACATTATTGGTAATACTCATGGTTCGATTTTCGATTCTGGCATGACTGCTGTTCAGGGAACAATGGTAAAAGTATTCAGCTGGTATGACAATGAATACGGTTTTTCCAACCGTATGATTGACATGATGCAGATGATGCTGTAAGAAATTTGTCATACTGAGCTTGTCGAAGTATGCTCAGCATGTCATTCCCAACTTGATTGGGAATCCAGTATAATAGTAAGGCAGAATCTTTAACGATTCTGCCTTAAAAAAATGGGAGATTTGTTTTGAATGACAGCCTAACTTACACCAATTGTTATGTAGCATATCTAGATATTCTTGGCTTCAAAAATGCTGTTAATAACACTTTAGAAAGCGACGAAATTTTAAGTAAATTAATCAAGTCGCTTGAAATTTGTAAAATCTTACAAGGCAATTCAAAAGATACAAGTAATGGACATATTAATATTCAAACTCGTTTTTTTTCTGATAGTATTGTATATTTTATAAGAGAAGACATCACTAATCTTTCACAACTTTTCTTTATGGTAAGATTTTTACAAGATAATCTTTGGGGAAATGGGTATTGTTTAAGAGGAGCTATTACTAAAGGTGAAATGTACTGGCCTTTAGATGATGAAAACAAAATTTTAACAGTTGGACCAAGCTTAATAGATGCTTATAAGCTTGAATCAGAAAATGCAATTTATCCCAGAGTTCTAATAAGTAGGCAATTATTTAATGATATTACTGAGCAACCACAAGTAGCTAAACCATTTGGTACCAATGGAACTTTAATAAATTATATTAATACAGGATGTGATGGTATGCATTTTCTCGATTTGTTAAACAGTTCCATAACTCGAACAGTAGATGAAGAACTAAAAACCGATAATGGAATATTTTCTATTCACTTTAATTACGAATCTGAAAGTAATTACAACAAAATTGTTAGTCACGTTGATAAGATTCTTAGTGATGGCTTGAAATCTGATGAAGATAAGATTCGTCAAAAATATGAATGGTTGAAACACTATAAAGATTCCTGTTCTGTCAGTTCCTGATTCCGCTTCAGCGGAATTGTGAACTGACAGTGGCTACCAAAGTGTCAGGTCTCATTCGCCTTCGGCGAACAGGACCTGACATAACAGAGTTAAATCACCATATCCAATCTTTCCAAACAGGTACTATAGAAGTATCACCACTTACATAATTTCTATAACTCGACCAATACCAATCATCCATTTTAGTTACCAATTTTGCTCTTACCGGATTTTTATGAATATAATCTAACTTCGTTCTAAACACTTTTTCCGTATAAACCGCTACTCTGTCAAATCTCTGATTCCAAATTTGTTTCTGATTAACACCAAGTTCTTTTATGCTTTTTTGTGATGTATATTTTTTAAAATCTCTCATAAAATGGGATAATTTACTACCATCAATAATTACAATAAAATGTACATGAGACGGCATAAATACAAATCCTACTATTTTTGCATTGTATTTCAGAGAGTAAAATTTCAAGGAATCTGCTAAAACTTCATAAACCCCTTTTATTTCACCTAATTGTGCCCGGTCAGCAAATGTGGTTGTAATAAAATAACAATCACATAGATTTTGGTCTTTAAATCGTAATCCCATGTTTGATTATAATATATTTGAAGTAATAATCAATCACATATATGTCAGGTGTCATTCGACTTCGTCGAATAGCACCTGACATAACAGCGGTACAACACATCCCAATCGATCTTCCCGTTCTGTCGGTTCCTGATTCACGGAACGTGAATTGTGAACTGACAGTGGCTACCAAGTGTCAGGTGTATCATGCTAAAACTGGGTAGCCCACCATTCAGGGTTTGTTGAAAAAGCCTTAGTTTTTGGAGCAGGTTTATTTTTATCTCTGATTTATTGGTGCTAATGATTTTTGTCGGAGATAATGTCTTAATACGCTCCAGATTCTTTCTGAAATATCTTTTAACAACTTTATTTTCAATAAATAATGCAATAAAACGGCTCCCAACCGTTTAAAGTTTATCACTGATGCTATCAAAAGTGATTGGATTAACATCTTAGACAGACCTCGACGCCATGCCCGTCTGAGTCCATGCCACTCTTTCGCTTCTCCAAATATTCCCTCTATAA
>CALCCW010000206.1:0-11410 GCA_937900185.1 uncultured candidate division Zixibacteria bacterium
ATGAGGATACAACAAAATCTATCAGTGGAAATATTTGGATTGATGAATTACGGGTAACAGATGTAAGGAAAGATGTTGGTACTGCAGGTCGAATTACTGCTGCTGGAAATATGGCTGATTTTATAAACTATAATTTTTCTTTACAATCTAAAGACCCTTTCTTTAGGGGGATTTCAGCAGCAACCCGCGGAGGTTCTCAAAATAATTTAGGTTCCGGTAGAAATGAAACAACTCTGAGCTCAGGTATTACATTTAATTTACATAAGTTACTACCGAGAGCGTGGAATGCAAAAATCCCGGTTACTTTCTCATATTCTAAATCAGTTCAAACTCCTTTGTTAAGGAATAATTCTGATATTGTTTTACCTGCAGAAGTACGATTGGAAGAACAGCGAGTGAATGAGTCAAAATCGGTTTCTATCTCCGCTAAATTTAAGAAGAAGTCAAGAAATCCACTATTTTCTGTTTTATTAAACCGTTTAAGTACGAGATTTTCATATCGTCAAAATAATTTAAAATCAGTGAACTTTCCATATAGTTATGGTGAAGTACTTGATATCAAAGCTGATTATAATTTAAATATAAAAAATATTCCAAAAGTGAAGATTTTCCACTTGTTGAAATATCTTCCGATTTTGAAAAAAGCTGCTAATTCTAGATTAGCTTTGTATCCCGACAATTGGACTATGAATGGGAGTTTTAATAGAAATATAAATTTGACTGATGATATTAATTTTAATCGACGGTCAACATTAAAACGGAATTTTATAGCATCTATGAAAATAAATTATAAAATATTTGACAATTTAGTAACAAGTTTTAACTATGACACACGCCGCGATTTAACAAACTTAGACCTTGTCAATTTTACTTTAAATAATGCTGATTTTAAACTTGGCTTAGAAACACATTATGGTCAGAGATTTTCTCTGTCGTATGATCCGAAATTATTGACATTCTTTACTTCAAGTTTCTCTTTCAAGTCATCATATGCCGACGATTGGGAACGGGGTAATTCTACTCGTCGTTCAGTTCTTTCCCGAAATATGTCCGTTGCCGGAAGATTTGACCATCAGATACTTTTTGGGGGAAAAGGTAAAACTGCCAGAAAGGGGTTTAAGTCCCGACGACGAGGTCGTCAAAAAAATGTTCTGGCAGAAGAGAACAAAAAGAAAGAAAAAATTTATGCACCGGTTTTAAAAGGTGTCAGAAAATTAACCGGATGGATAAACCCTGTTTCATATAATTACAGTACCAGTTATTCAAATTCGCTTCCGGGATTAGTTCGGAGACCGGATTATAGTTATCTCTTTGGATTTAAAGATGAAACAGATGTTTTAACTCTAGAAGATACGAGAACACAGAAATCAGGGGAAGGTGAAGCGTATGATTTTTCATCAGGTTTTACTTTTTTAGGTGGTTTAATTACAACTATTAAATACCGTAAATCTATTTCAAGAGATATAATAAAACAAGGGAAGTTATTTGAGAACAGTTCTGAAAGTTGGCCGGATTTAACAATTCGTATTAAACCATTTAAACACTTACCGTTGATACAGTCCTATGTGAATAAATTTATCAATATTTTTTCACCTCGGACCGGGTATTCTCGATCGGTAAAAGAGTCACAAGATATCACATCTTCAGGTTCAACTTTTACAGTCTCAAAAACTACAAGTACCGGATATAATCCGTTACTCCAAATCAATTTCAAATTATTCCGCTCTCTCTCATTAACCAGCTCTGTTACGCGAACAATTTCTGCCAATGAAACATTCAACCCAAATACCGGTGAATTGCAGTCAACCTCCACTACGTCCAAGGAAACATTTGCACTTTCTACTAAATATTCATTTACTTCACCTCATGGTATCTCAATTCCACTTTTTGGAAAAATTAAATTTAAATCTACTGTAGATTTGTCAATGAATGTAAAGTTTAATTCATCAAAAACTGAAAACGATAATGTTATTGGTCCTGACAATATGCCTATTGATGAGTCATCAAGAGCCTTCAATCCAATAATCGCTTATACTTTCAGTCGCCAAATTAAAGGCGGTATTACAATGAGATGGCAGGATGTCAAAGGCAGAAGAAATAATCACACTCGTGAAGTGCAGCTTTGGACAGAAATCAGATTCTAAAAGTTTTCAATTGACATATAGCTATAAATCTGTCACTTTACCCTCATGAATAAAACTGTATTACTAATCATTTGTATATGTGCAACTTTAACGGGGTTAGTGTCATGTCAGTCAGATACATATATTACACATCCTCAATTTGATTCAGCAAGAGCTTTTGGCTATTTGGAGCAGCAGGTTGCATTTGGTCCAAGAGTACCGGGGACAAAGTCTTCAGCAGAATGCAGAAACTTCTTTTATGAAATTTTTGACAGCCTCCAAATACCTGTCGATTCACAAGTATTTACTTTTTTTGATTTATACTCCCAGACTAATATCCCTATGGTAAATGTTATCGGGTCTTTTGTCTCAGACCCTCAGAATCCGACTATTGTACTTATGGCACATTATGACAGCAGACCGCGAACAGATTATGCTGTCAATCCTGCGTTAAAAAACGACCCGATAGATGGTGCCTCTGATGGTGCCTCGGGGGTGGCAGTATTGCTTGAACTTGCCCGGATGTGTGCGATGAAGAAACCGGAACTTAATATTGATTTTGTTTTTGTCGATGGTGAGGATTGGGGGAAATCAGGAGATATTCAATTCTACATGCTCGGTTCAAAAGAATTTGCACGAAAAGGAATCAGAGGTAAATATAAATTTGGTATTATACTTGATATGATTGGTGACAAAGATTTGACTATCTATCGTGAGCAGTATTCTGAAAATAATGCTAAGGCTTTAAACGATTTGATTTTTGAAACAGCAAAAAATATAAAAGTAAATGGGTTTATCGATTCTTTAAAATATGCGATTTCAGATGACCATCTTTCTTTAATAACTGCCGGTATTCCGGCAGTAGATATTATAGACTTTGATTACAAATACTGGCATACCGAATTTGATACACCTGAAAACTGTTCAGCAGAATCGCTTGAGTCAGTCGGACGAGTCTTAGCTGAAATAATATACAACAAATCATTATGGCAAAAAGTACAATAACACAATTAAGAGATTTTCCCTCTGTGGAAGAACTCCTGCAGACAAAAAAAATATCTGCTCTTTCAAAACAACTTCCCCGACCGATAGTGGCTCAAATTGTGAAAGATGTTATAGCTCAATCAAAAAAAGATTTCAAAACGAATAAAACAATTACAATAGAAAAATTAGTTGAACAGATAATCACTTCAGCTAAAGAAACAAAACGTAACGAGATAACAAAAGTTATAAATGCGACCGGAGTTGTCGTTCATACGAATTTAGGCAGAGCTCCTTTGTCAGATGAACTCTTTGATGAGATACGTAAAACAACAGTTGGTTTTGGAAATATCGAATTTGATTTACATTCAGGCAAACGGGGCAAAAGAGGTGAAGCATGCGAAAATTATTTATCAGAACTCTCGCAGGCGGAATCTGCAACTGTAGTCAATAACTGTGCTGCTGCTTTGTTTCTTATTTTGAATACTCTTGCCAATAAAAAACAAGTAATCATTTCCCGTTCAGAACTTGTGCAAATTGGCGGTGGATTTCGTATTCCTGATATTTTAAAAAAATCAGGTTCCAAACTAACAGAAATCGGTTCGACAAATATTACGACTCTCAAAGATTATGAAAATGCCATTACAGATAAAACCGGAATTATTTTAAAAGTTCATCAGAGCAATTTTGTCCAAAAAGGTTTTGTAGAGCAGGTTTCTTTAAAAGAGCTTGTCGTATTGGGGGAAAAATATTCTATTCCGGTTGTTAATGATTTAGGCAGTGGTGTCTTTGTACTGACTAAAAAAATTCTCGGCTACGCCGAACCTACAGTACAAATGTCGGTTCGTGACGGTGCCGATATTACCTGTTTCTCAGGTGATAAACTTCTCGGTGGTTCCCAAGCCGGACTTCTTGTCGGAAATAAAGAAATGATTAAAAAGATAAAAAAGAATCCACTCTTTAGAACGATGCGGGCTGATAAAATTGTTTTTGCTGTTTTAGAAAAACTTCTTATGTACTACTTAGACAACAGTTGGCAGGAGAAAATTAAACTCTGGAATATGCTTTCAGTATCTGAATCTGAACTATATAAAAGAGGTAAAGCAATTCAAAAAAATATAGGCAGCCCCGATGGTCTCTCTGTTGAAGCTACGAAAAGTTTTGTAGGTGGTGGTGCTTTACCCGAATCGGATATCCCCTCAGTTGGAATTATTTTTTCAAACAAATATAACCCAAACAGACTTATGAAACTGTTTAGAGACTTAGAGTATCCAATTATCGGTAGAATTGATAATGACCGATTTATCATAGATATCAAAGCAATAGAAAAATCAGATATAACATACCTTGAACAATCAATTAAAAAGATACTCAATAAATTCTCATGTTAGTCATAGGCACCGCAGGACATATTGATCACGGAAAATCAGCTATTGTCAAAAGACTGACTCACACCGACCCTGACAGGCTGCCCGAAGAAAAAGCACGGGGAATGACTATTGATTTAGGTTTTGCATTTTACAACACTCCCGATAACGATACTATCGCATTTGTAGATGTTCCCGGGCATGAACGGTTTGTAAAAAATATGGTTTCCGGTGTGGGCGGGATAGATATTGTTATGCTTGTTATTGCTGCTGATGACGGATGGATGCCGCAGTCGGAAGAACACTTTCAAATTGTTCGGCTCTTAAAAATCAAAAATGGTATCATAGTCATTAACAAGACAGACTTAGTTGACCAAGAATGGTTAGACCTTTTAGAATCTGAAATAAAAGAAAAAGTCGCAGGCTCTTTTTTAGAAAATGCACCAATTTTAAAAGTCTCAGCACAAACCGGAGAAAATTTTGATGCATTACAAGCATATTTAGATGCTCTTCCTGAAAAAATAAAATCTCAGCGAAATATCGGTAAACCAAGACTTTATATTGACCGTGTTTTTGTCCGCCCCGGTATAGGGGGAGTCGTTACAGGTACACTTCGAGGAGGAGAATTATCCGTTGGACAAACGGTAACAATCTTTCCCGCAAATATTGATGCCAAAATAAAATCATTGCATTCCAATAATCATGATGTCCAAACAGCTGTCCCCGGACAGCGTACTGCCGTTTCATTTACCGGAGTAGATAAGTCGAATCTCGAACGTGGCGGGGTGATTCTTACCGCTCAAAATCTCGAACATCTGTTTGAAAATAAAGTGTTGGCTCTGTCGGTTGAGATGCTGCCGTATGCTGTGGTACCTCTTGAAGACAGACGAAGAATGCTGTGTATTATCGGAACTACTGAAGTTGAGGGTGAAGTTCGTCTATTACAAAATAAATATATTTCTCCCGGCGAGAAAGGTATTTTGTTTTTCAAACCAGATAATCCTCTCTATGCACTTCTTGGTGAAAAATGGATTGGGAGACTTCCAACTCCGATGGTAACTATCGGAGGGGGAGAGGTCTTAGATTATCTGCCCTATTTTCCACGAAAGAAAAATTATGATTCATATAACTATTTACAGGAACGGATAAATATCACTTTAGAAAAGCTGATACTTTCAGAACTGCAAAAAGAGTATATTCTTCCCAAAGAAAACATATTGCCCCTTGCTGATTTTTCCGAAAAAGCTGTCAGTAATCAAATTAAGAATATGTGGCAGAAAAAAAATATTCAGATTTTTGAAGGGCATGTCTATTTTGAAAAATACTTCAAAGATGCACTACATATTTTTAAAAGTGAAATTGAAAAACATCTTGAAGATAATGCACATCTTAACGGTCTTTTACTTGAACAAATTGAACATATTGTGTCGTTTGAAAAAAACAAAGTAGATATATTTTTAAAATATCTTCTGTCCACCGGTGAAATGCTCAAAAATAAAGACAAGTATACGCCAACCGGTCAGGAGATGATTTTAAAAGGGGCAGTGAAAAATACCTATGAAATTATTATGCAGGAACTTAAAGAACAGCGATATACACCACCGACAATTCAAAACCTTATTCATCTTGGCAAGCAGGCACGAAACGCTATCAGATTTATTATAGATACTTCGCAAGCATACAAATGCGGACCCGATTTCCTTTTTTTATCGGATGTTTGGGATGAAATAATTGCATTCATAAAAGAGACGTTAGAGAAGAACAAAGAATTCAAAGTTTCCGACCTCAAAGAAAAATTCAACATGTCACGAAAATATACTATCCCGATACTGGAAGAAGTTGACCGATTAAAAATAACAGAACGTTCCGGTGATATTCGTATCAAAGGAGATAACTTTGAAAACTAAAACTCTTTTATATAATGCTGTTATATATACACAAGCCGATTCGTTGGTAGTCAACTCGATGGTTCTGTATAAAAATAAAATTGTTGCTGTTGGTAATAATTTAGAACATGATGATGATTTCAAATCTTATACGAAAATTGATTTACAGAAAAAAACTGTTGTCCCCGGTCTGACAGATGCTCATACTCATTTTTTCTTTTTTGCTGTATCATTAGGGAGAGTCAAACTGTATGGCTTGGAATCTATTGAAGCGTGTTTACAAGAGATTAAATCTTATACCAAAAATTTTAAAAAAAATGAATGGGTTGTCGGTGAGGGCTATTCACCCGCTCAATTTAAAAAATTTATCGAACCTGATAAATATATGCTTGATGAAATTACCGGTGACAGACCGGCATTTATCTTTTCCAAAGACCAGCATTCTGCTTGGGTCAACAGCAAAGCACTTGAGATTGCTGGTATAGATTCTAAAACAAAAAATCCGACAGGTGGAGAAATCGTTCGTTTTGATAATGGCGATCCAACCGGTATTCTCCGAGAAATGTCAGCCTATATAAACCTCTATAAAAAAATTCCGTTACCGTCAAAAAGTACAATTGATAAATTATACAAAAAGGCTCTTGAGTTTGCATATCAAAATGGGGTAACATCGGTACATTCATTTGACCAAAAAGAAGGTTTTGCATATTTTGCTGAACTCGCAGAAAAAAATAAACTCGGATTGCGTATCAATTATTATTTCCCCGATACAACCCTTGATGAATTGTCAGAGCATAAAATACTATTTGGAATAGGTAATGACTATCTCAGGCTTGCAGGTATAAAAATTTATGCCGATGGTGCTTTAGGAAGCCAGTCCGCTCTCTGTTTTCATAAATATATCGGCTCAAAAAATAATTATGGTATTGAAGTTGACTCTGTCAAATCAATGACCAAAAAAATGAAACAGGCTGTTAAACTCGGATTTCCCTGTGCGACTCATGCGATTGGGGATAAAGCAGTATCTAATGTACTTGATGCCATTGAACAACTTCCCAAGATGCATTTTGGAGCAAGACACCGTATTGAACATCTGCAGTTGATTCGCAAAAAAGATATAAAACGTCTGAAAGATTTAGATGTCGTGGCATCAATGCAGCCGTCACATTGCCCGTCTGATATAAATATGATTCACAAGTATTGGGGCAAACAAGGTACTAACGCATTTATATTTAATACTCTTCAAAAATCTAAAATAGATTTAGCTTTTGGCTCCGATGCTCCGATAGAGCCGTTAAAGCCGCTTGAGGGCATAGTTGCCGCTGTTTTGCGTGCCAAACCAAAAAAAAGCAGAGAAAAATTCTATCCAGATGAAAAAATCACTGCTACCGAAGCTCTCCATCACTATACGGTTGGTCCGGCAAAAGCGGTAGGGCAGGAGCATTGCCGAGGTGCGTTAATGCCTGATTATCCTGCTGATTTTGTAATTCTTTCAAGTGATATAATAAAATCTGCTCCAACAAAGCTGTATAATATCAAAGTTTTGGCTACTGTTTTTGACGGTAAACTGAAATACGACCCAACAAATATTTTCAAATAAATACATAAGAATAATCATTATATATTGTTATTGACTTAAAACATAATGTATGACATATTTCAATATGAAATATGTAAATAGATATATATCAATTTTTCTATTTTTCCTTTTTATAACTACACAATATTCTTACGCTGAAAATAAAACCGACAGCACAAACAATAATTCTGAATCAATAGTCTATCTTATTCATGTCGATCGCATGGTTGGTACTGTTATGCATGATAGAATTATCAACGCTATCAAACTTGCCGAAGATAAAAAAGCCGAGCTGTTGCTTATCACTTTGAACACCCCCGGCGGATATTCGTCAACAACTCGAAAAATATGTACTGCGATATTAAATTCTAAAGTCCCTATTTGTACTTTTGTCTATCCGTCTGGCTCACACGCAGGTTCTGCCGGTGTATATATAATGTATGCATCACATATTGCCGCAATGGCATACACAACAAATATCGGTTCGGCACATCCTGTTGGAGGTGAAGGGCAGGATATTGATTCTATTATGAATGAAAAAGTTACCAACGATGCTGTCGCTCAAATAAAATCGTATGCAGAAAAACATAAACGGAATATCGAATGGGCTGAAAAAGCTGTCCGTGAATCTGTTAATATTACCGACAAAGAAGCACTCGAAATGGGTGTTGTCGAATATACCGCCGAGACAATAGATGATTTGCTCGACCAACTTGACTCATTAGAGGTAGAGACTGTCGCGGGTAAAAGAATTCTTAATATGAAAAAGAGAAAAGTTATTCCAATAGAAATGACTATTGCTGAAAAATTACTCAAACTTATCACAGACCCCAATATCATTATAATTTTAATGACAATCGGTGTGTTAGGAATAACACTTGAACTCTACAACCCGGGTGCGATACTTCCGGGAGTTGTAGGTGTAATCGCAATAATTTT
The DNA here is from genome assembly GCA_937900185.1 of uncultured candidate division Zixibacteria bacterium. GTDB lineage: Bacteria > Zixibacteria > MSB-5A5 > GN15 > FEB-12 > QQUK01. The sequence continues at coordinate 8,876 of CALCCW010000206.1, forward strand.
AATTCTCTATTCATCTCAGACTCTTCCATATAATGTTGCGGGGGTTGTTCTCATATTATTTTCTTTTGCACTTTTTATCGCCGAGATAAAAGTTGTCTCGCATGGCATTTTAGCTGTTGGTGGATTGGTTGCCTTTTTCTTAGGAGGTACTATGTTATTTGATTCTGTAGACCCTACTATGCAAGTATCAAAATCACTACTATTGGCAATTGTTGGAACTATTGGTGTTCTGCTTGCTATTGTTATGACCTTAGTTATAAGAGACAGTAAGCGTAGACCTGCGGTGGGCAATGAGGGAATGATAGGTTTAACAGCCGAAGTACGCACGAATGGTTTAGTTTATGTCAAAGGTGCCTTATGGAAAGCGGAGTCTGATGAAACATTAATTCAAGGTGACAAAGTTAAAATTATTAAAGTAGATAAATTGCTTTTAAAAGTCAAAAAAATCTAAACATATCGAGGTAGTTATGCCGTTTCAAGGATCATTAATCATTGTTTTTATCATCTTATTTTTTCTATTTAACATTATTAAAATTTTGAAAGAATATGAACGAGGTGTTATCTTTCGTTTAGGACGTCTTGTAGGAGCAAGAGGTCCCGGGCTGATAATTCTTATACCATTTGTTGAAAAAATGGTGCGAGTTGATTTGCGTGTTATCACCTATGATATTCCGCCACAGGATGTTATCACCAAAGATAATGTCTCTATCAAAGTAAATGCCGTGCTTTATTTTCAGGTTACAAATCCAAACGATGCTATTGTATCGGTTGCAAACTATTTTGAAGCTACCTCTCAAATTGCCCAGACAACTCTTCGGTCTGTTTTAGGACAGGTGGAACTTGATGACCTTTTGGCACAGCGTGAAAAAATTAATGATCGACTTCAAAAAATCATTGATGACCAAACAGAACCATGGGGTATCAAAGTTTCCGTTGTCGAAGTGAAAAATGTCGACCTACCCCCTGAGATGACACGTGCTATGGCAAAACAAGCCGAGGCAGAAAGAGAACGTCGGGCAAAAGTTATTCACGCCGAAGGTGAATTTCAGGCATCACAAAAAATTGCCGATGCTGCCACAGTTATTGCGACTGCTCCAAATGCGATGCAGCTTAGGTTCCTGCAGACACTTGTAGAGGTTGCCGCTGAGAAAAACTCAACTATGATATTCCCGGTACCTATCGACCTGCTCGGTTCTCTTAAAGATTTCTTAGATCGTGGAGCAGCTAAAGAGTAACATGACACCATCCTTCCTCGTAAGGGGTCGTTGAAAACCCTCCATTCAGTCTTTGCGAGTTGAGTGAATCCGCCTTAGCAGATGAACGAGACGTGGCAATCTCTGTTTAACAATACATAAGATTGCCACACTTCAAGGCTGTGTCAAAATACAAATTTTCTTCATGTTCTGTCTGTTCCTGAAGCCACGAAGTGGGTTTGTGAACAGACATTGCCCATTATGACACAGCCTCTTCGTCCGCAATGACAGGAAATTGGACTATTTCAACAAGCTCGTAAAAACGGAGAACCAAAAGTAGGTTATTCCGTCTAAGTAAATATCTTTTGATAATGATTATTCGAAGGACGGAATTCTTTGATTGTTAGGTCAGGTCTCGCTTTTGATATCTGACTTTGTATACTGACTCCTCAATGTCATTCCCATGAAAATGGGAATCCAGTGTTTCTAACTTTTTCGTTGCAATCTCGTAGTTCTCTTTTAGTTACAGCGGAATTGGTTCCTGACAACGCATTTAAAAATTTGAAGTAACTAATTAATGCAACTATGATGCTATCTTTTTGCTTATTTATGAGCAAATACGGATATCACCGATAAAACTGCTGCAGGCGATATAAAGTTTGCGTGAAGCAGTATCGTAATCGGTAGAATATGATTCAACTTTATTGCCGAAACCGGTTGAACGTTTTCCGACTGCTTCAATATCACCAATAAAATTGGAGCAGTTGACAAAAACAGGTATTTCTTTGGGGATATAAATTAGCACGTCTCCGATGAAATGAGAAATAATCAATCTATTAAGACCTTCGGAATAAATAGCATCTTTCATCAATATTTGAATATCACCAATAGCAGAAGATACCACGACATTTTGTACGTTAATACCTTTGCAGTTAATAAACAAATCGCCAAAAGCTTTTTCATATTTTACTTTGCCGTTTTTTTGAGATGCATCGGAATACTTTTTCTCACGGCTTGAATTTTGCTCAGAATCAACAAACCCTTCGCCTAAACCTTTTTCAAAGTCAGTTATTTTTTGATCAAACTTATTGATGTTTTCATTGAGTTTATTAACTGTTTGGTCAACCTTCGATTCAAAGTCATTTACTTTGGTGTATACTTTATCTATCGTTTGGTCAAATTTGTCGGCGTGAGCATCAGCATTAGATTTCATATTCTGATTTCTGCGGCGAATTATATGTGCGATGCCAAGCCCTATAAGAATCAGTGGGAAAATTTGATTAAAAAAATCAAACCCTAATCTGTCTTCTAAGAGCAGTAATCCAATAAGAATTAGGATTAT
>CALCCW010000207.1:0-11432 GCA_937900185.1 uncultured candidate division Zixibacteria bacterium
TCCGATCTACATCCTCTTCGTGTTTGTGCTGCATGGTTTTGTCTATCATAAATAATGAGAAGTCATGTACGTAAGCTGCGGCAACAGTAAATATTCTTTCATCGTTCGAGATTTGTAAGCGGTCACACAGCAGCTCAGTATATTTTACGACATCATCAATATGTTCACCTGAATGTACGTTCTCTTCGGTCAGCATTGCTTTAATTAATTTGAGATTATCTTTGATTATTACAAGTTTATTGCTGTTGTTATAATTTGTTGTAAATATTTCTTTAATGTCAGTATAGAATATAACAGAAGCATCTTGATTTATTTTTTTAAATCGAACTACTAACGACTGATAGAGTGAACTTTTGTCAGTACGAATATAAAGGGTATCGATAGTGCGTGTTTCAAGAAGCTGTTCAACTTCATGTTCTGTTTCAAATATATATATATCAAAACCAATATCTGAAACAGTTTCCCAAAAGGAGTAATCAAATTGTTTATCCGGTGCAAGAACAATTATACCCGGGTCTTGTTTATTATCAATAGACCCATTTGAGATAATATTTTGGTATTCTATTATATTTTTTTCTGTCATTTCATAATCAAATTATAGTGCATTAATTTTGAGAACCCAGTTTTGTTAATTAAATCGGTAAAAAAGTCAATTTAACGACTATATTTTTTGAAATTGTAGATAAAAATAATAAAAGTAGAAATATTGTTAAGCAAAAATTATAATTCTTAACATGACAGCAACGAGAGCTGTCCTGTAATCTATTGTGTCGTCTCATGTTAGGCGAATATTTGTTTTTGGTTGTATATAACCGTATAATAAGGTCGATAATAAAAGTACAATAATTCTATTCTGAATAAAAGGAAGTAAATGGAAAAGCGGTCAGATATACGTTATAATCTAAATAGCTGTATTGTTGTATTAGATAGGAAAACCAATAAACCGATTGGAAATTTAGCCAATTTATCTAAACAAGGTGCTATGTTTTTAACTGCGGAAGCGGTGAAAGTTTCAAGCAAATTTTCTTGTAAAATAGAATTGGAAAAACCGATTATGGATTATGATGAGATTTGGTTTGATGCAACTTGTTTTTGGTGTCGAAAAAATATCAAGAACAATTTATGGGAGTCCGGTTATCAATTACAAGTTTCCGGTATAGATATAGAACTTATATCATATTTAAGTCTTAGTTATGTTTTAGATAGCTTGGAATCTCCCGGTATTGAGGAACCAAAAACAGTTCAATTAGAAAGTCGTCGTATAAACACACGATATGAACCAAAGAATATTTTCCCGGTATTTGCAAAACAAAAATCTATACAAGTGGGTGAAATTGTTGATATTTCTCAAGGAGGGATTATGATGACAACTAATTCATCTCATGAAAAAGGGTCGATTGTTGAGTATCGAGCTAAATTACCTAAACGTATATTTCAAAGAGATTATCTGATATTTAAAGCAGAGTGTCGCTGGACACGAAAAGATGAACATTCGGGAAAATATACTATCGGATTGAAGTTTATAAATCTCTCTCAGCAGGATTCTGTAATTATTTTACATCTTATAATTCATTATCTGAATGAATGCTCATCTACCAAACGATTAAAAGTTATCTGATTAGTATCTCAAAGATTGACAAGAACATATATAATTTGTATGCTTTTATATAAATTTTAATCTTTGGAGAAAAAAATGAAAAAAAGTATTAAAGGTACCCAAACAGAAAAGAACTTACTTGCTGCATTTGCAGGTGAATCTCAAGCAAGAAACAGATATACTTATTATGCCTCTGTTGCCAAAAAAGAAGGGCTGGTTCAGATATCTAATATATTTACAGAAACCGCTAACCATGAGAAAGAACATGCAAAACGGTTTTTCAAATTCCTTGAGGGGGGTGATTTGCAGATTACCGCATCATATCCTGCCGGAAAAATTAACACAACACTTGAAAATTTAAGAGCTGCTGCTGCCGGTGAAGAACATGAATGGACTGAGTTGTATCCTGAGTTTGCAAAAGTCGCCAAAGAAGAAGGCTTTGATAAAATTGCTTTGGCATTTGAAATGATTTCAATCTCTGAAAAACAGCATGGCAAACGATACAAAGAACTCGCCGATAATCTTGAAGCAGGGAAAGTATTTAAAAGAAACGGCAAGGTTGTATGGCGTTGTCTAAATTGCGGATTTTTACATGAAGCAGAAGAAGCTCCGAAAGTATGTCTTGCATGCTTACATCCTCAGGCACATTTTGAGTTATTAGGTGAAAACTGGTAGTCTATCAATTGGTTTTCAAAAAAATCATAATTATAAAGAGACAGAGTAACTATTTTTGTCTCTTTATATTAAATTTTCATGTTTGGTCAGTTTTATATAAATAAATCAAATTTACTGCATTAAAATTATATCAATACGACGGTTTTTAGCTCGTCCTTCTTCGGTTTGGTTTGAGGCAATCGGATGATCGGCTCCGTATCCCACAGATGATATTTTAGAAGCCGAAATCAACAAGCTCTGACGTAAATACTGCAACACGGCTAAGGCACGTTTTTCAGACAGTAAAACATTGCGGGATGCTTCTCCTTTATCATCAGTATGTCCTTCTACACGAATAAATGCATCAGGAAACATTTGGATGGTTTTTTTAACTTTTTCAAGCAGTGCCATATGGCTGTCTTTTATCTCACTTTTATTGACATCAAAAGACAAACCACTTAACCGCAGCACAATGTCATTAGCGGAATTGAAAAGAACCTCACCTTCGGATGGGTTGAGCATTTGTTTTGCTTTTTTGAATTTTTCTTCTCTTTCAACACGAGTTGCGAGTTGTCCGGTAACGGTTCCATATTCTGTTTTTAATGCTGAGAGTTGTGAATTGCTTGTTTGTACTTGTTCTGATAGAGATATATTTTCTGCAATCAGGGTTTTTATATGTTCGCCGATTTTGTTAGTTAGTTTAAAAGGGTCGGAATCATCAGATGATTCATTGAATTGAGATAGAAGTGTTTGTAGCTCAGTTGTTACATTTCCGGAAAGGTCTTTTATCTGCACATTTAGACGTTTATTTTCGTCTTGTAAATTTCTAATATACATTATTAATGTATCAGCAGCGGCAAGAGGTCCGTTGTCAAAGGGGAGATTTTCTAAATCAATTTCTTTGCCGACACGATTCATTTGAATTTCATATCCCAGCATCAATTTTTCCCATGCCTGATCATTTCTATTTAATGCTCTTACCGATAAAGCAATATTGGATGCGTGACGTGCTTCATATTCAGCCCGCTTTGCTTCTATAACAGCATCTTTTCTATTGTACCTGTCTTTGCTGATTATCGTATTTGCTTTTAGGCGGGCAGTTTTGCTTTGTCCAAAGTGGAGAGAGCAAACTTGCCGGCATCGTCGGCTAATGCTTTTTCGATAAGACGATCTGCTTTACCTAAAACATCTATTCGAATAGCTTCCATTTCGGCAGTTAAATAAAGAGGAGTAGCTTTTTGGGCTTCTTTAAGAGCCTTCTTTACATTGCCAGATTCTACCTTTTCTGCAGCTTTGATAAACTGAATTTCAGCTCTATTATAAAGCTCGGGGACAAGTGTCGGTGCTTTGGCACTATTTGCTTTTTGGCGTGCTTCCAGATATTCCTGTAAAGAAAGCTTAGCAACTCCGGTTGCCCGTATAGCATTTTCTGTATATTCTCTTGCTATAGAAACAGCTTTATCAATGTTTTTTTGTTTCTTATTCTGTTGAACTTCCTTGTTTGCTTTTTCAAAAGCATTTACAGCTTTCCCCCAGGTTTTGGGGGCAAAGACAGGTGTTTCTAAAATTTTTGCTGAGTCCATAACTACGACCAACTCATCAAATGCTGATTTATCAATAGCCGAAATGATTGAAGCTGTAAATAAACTGAAGCAGAGTATGAGTAATAGTGTTAGTTTTTTCATAATATATCCTTTGTTAGCTTTTGTCATTTGATGTTAATCAACATCATAATTTATATAGTATCGGGCAAGATAAAAAATCAATTACAGTAGAGATGTTTTTAAATGATAGCTATATACAAAAATCATTCTTTCCAACTGAGGATTCAGTCTTTCAACTTATTTGCTGTAACTCTAATAATCAGATTGGGTTACAGCACAATGGGTTTGTTTCAGCCAAATTTATAAGTTTTTCAACAAGTCCATTAAGTGTATGGCAGTCATTTAAAAAATCGACAATACTTAAAACAATTCACAATTTTATTTAATAAAACATTTCGTATTGGACAGGGAGTAGAACTAAATTACATCGGTTTTTTCATCTGTGTCGGGTCATATTTATTAGTGACGAATGAGACCCGACATAAGGAAATCAATTGACTGTCAGTTTACAACCCGCTATATTCATAACGAACTGACAGCTCAAATGAAAAGAGCAGATGTTGTTGTAAAATGTCTTTCAAGTTGTTTCGCTCTGGGCGAAGACAAAAGGATTGGAAGGGACTTGAAAAAATTGAGGTTTATTAACAAGACCAAGCAGTTGGGAAACCCGAGCATTCATACTTTATATTGAGGTAATTGAAGGTGTTTGCTCTCTTCTTAATATTGGGAGAATATTAATTAAAATAATTATATAAAGTGTATGCAGTAGAAAGTGTGGATTGTATTTCTGCTAATAATTTCATAGTACACTTTATATGGAAGGCGGAATTATTTTGAAGGAAAAAGATAAAAAACTAAAACTTATTAATTCTTTAGATGAAACTGTAAGATTAGATAATATCATTAATAATAAAACTGATTTATACGCTTTATTAGACTTTGCTATCGAGGGTAAATTTATAATAGACTTAGAGGGAAAATGTCATTATGTAAATAAAGCGTGTCTTGAAATACTAAAATATTCGCATGAAGAAGATTTACTTGGTAAGGATATTCATGTTATCATTCACCATTCAAAAGAGGATGGTAATAATATTCATATAAAAGACTGCTCTATTTGTAAAGTTATCCTAAATGGGGAAAGAATTTATTTAGGGAATGATCAGATGTTGAAAGCAGATGGCTGCTGTTTTCCTGTTGAATGTTGGTCCTCTCCGATAAAGCAGGATGGGATGTTAGTCGGTGCTGTGGTATCTATTTTTGATATAACAGCAAGAAAACAAATGGAAAGAGCATTGGACGAAGCATATAATAAGTTGTCTGTAAAACGACATGCATTAGAAGAATCCAATATTGCCCTAAAAACAATTTTAGAGAGAATAGAAACTGAAAAAAAAGAAAACATACTTCATGTTCAATCAAATATTAATCGAATAATTATGCCGATTTTGAAAAAAGTTGAAAAGATATCTAATAAAGAACAGTCAGAATATTTAACATTATTAAGAGAAAATATCCTCGAAATAACTTCTCCATTTATAGGGAAACTTGAAAACCAATACGCTCAGCTTTCTCCACGAGAGATTGAGATATGTAAATTTGTAAAAGATGGGATGTCTTCAAAAGAAATTGCAATGCATCTGAATATCTCTCAAGAAACAGTTCGAAATCAGCGAAAAAATGTTAGAAAAAAACTCAATATTGACAATAAAAAAATCAACTTAGCGTCATTTCTCAAAACTATATAATCTTTCTGAAAATATCTTCCCATATCCTTAATAATATTTAGAATATTGAAAAATATGTTATTAAATAGAGATTGCTCTATTATGTAAGGGCTATGATTGATAGCCCTTGTGTGACCCTTTTTAGGCTCTGTAGGATTACCTGAAAATAGTCGAGAAAGTCTATGAAAGATAAAGTTATTGTAAAAAGCAATATTTGTCATAAAGTAGATGTATTAAATCAAATAAAGGGGAACAAGTCATGAAATGGAAAGATCTCAAAATTGCTAAAAAGTTGTATATCGGCTTCGGAATTGTATTGGTTTTGTTGGTTGTCATCGGCGGATACAATTATATTAGTTTTACAAATATTGAAATGCATTCTAAGAATGCCCAAGAAGCTTTTGGCAACCAAGCTTTTGCAATAGCCAGCGAAGTAGACCATCTTGAATGGTTACATGATTTATCTAATTTGTTTTTGGATGAAAATGTAAAAGAGGTGTCTGTTGAGACAGACGATCATAAATGTAAACTTGGAAAATGGTTGTATTCAGAAGAATCTAAAGCGATGGCTGCTAAAGATCCAAAGTTGGCATCAATTCTTGATAAGCTGAAAGCCCCACATAAAAGACTGCATTCTTCTGCTGAACAAGTTGATAGCAATTATGAAGCATTTGACACCAATATTCATATTCTTCTCACAGATAAATGGGTAGATCATTTGAATTGGATAAAAGATGTGGCAAATTCGATAATGTCAAAAACTGTTTTTGATGGTGGAATTGATCCTTATAAATGTGCCTTTGGAAAATGGTATTACGCCTACACTGCTGACAATCCTACATTTGGAAAACTTCTGAAAGAATGGGAAGAGCCGCACGCAAATCTGCACAAGTATGCTGCCAAATTAGTTGCTTTTGAAAAGGCGGGTAATTGGAAAAAAGCTGAGAAAATATATAATGATAAGATATTAACTACGTTAGCATCATTAAATGATAGTTATCTTAAAACAGCTGAGTGGGTTCAAGCAGTAGGTGATAGACAGAAAAAAGCACACGATATTTTTGAGGGTGAGACAAAAGTTGCTGTATCAGAGACTCAAGAAGCATTAAAGGAATTAACTGATTATTTCTCTGAGCTATCAAAACATGCCGGAAGTGAAACTAATTCATTAATTGAGTCTTCAGTTTCCATGATGTTTATCATTACTTTTATAGCAATTATAATAGGTTTAGGATCCGCATGGTGGATAACTCGAGGAATAACTAACCCACTAAGTAAAGTTGTGAATGCAACAGAAGTTATGAATAATGAATTTGAAAAAGTTGGGAATGTGCTTGAGGCAATTTCGAACAACGATCTATCGATGAAACTTCATGAATCAGAGATTGAAAAAATTGGATTAGATTCAAAGGATGAGATAGGAATGCTTGTTCACTCAATAGAGCATGCTTTAGATGTTAAACATATGATTTCACAGTCAACAATAAAAATGAGCAGGAATCTCAATACGATAATAAGACAGCTTTCAGAAAATGCGACTCAACTTGCATCAGCAGCAACAGAAGTTGCATCAGCGGCAGAACAAACATCAAGAGGAGCCCAAACTCAAGAGGAACAAATCTCTCAAATAACAGTAGCAATGGAAGAAATGACAGCGACAATAGTAGAGTCATCAAGAAATACTTCCGATGCTTCAAGCGGATCTAAGACAGCAGCAGATACAGCCGGTGACGGTGGACAAATTGTAAGTGAAACAATTGAAGGTATGAATAGAATCGCACAGGTAGTGCGTGAATCATCAGATAGTATTGGTAAACTGGCATCTTCAGCAGAACAAATTGGTGAAATTATTTCGGTCATTGATGATATTGCCGATCAGACAAATTTACTTGCACTGAATGCAGCAATTGAAGCTGCCAGAGCAGGTGAACAAGGACGCGGTTTTGCCGTTGTTGCTGATGAAGTACGTAAACTTGCTGAGCGTACCGGAAAAGCAACCGGTGAGATAACTGATATGATCAAAGGAATACAGCAGGGTACAGCAGATGCCGTGGCTTCCATGGAAGCTGGTACTCAAGAAGTAAATGCAGGAAGAGAGTTAGCTGATAAAGCAGGAAATAGTTTAAGTGCGGTTGTAGATGGTTCGGAAAAAGTTATGGATATGATCCAGCAAATAGCAACAGCAACAGAACAGCAATCAGTAGCTGCTGAAGAAATTTCTAAAAATATTGAACAAGTTGCGTCGGTCACAAAAGAATCTGCTGCCGGTGCCGATCAGGCATCAGCTGCCGCTGAGGAATTAAGTAGAAATGCAGAAGGGCTTCAGCAGATTGTTGGAAGATTTAAGGTTGCTCATGATTCAATAGATAGAACTCATCAAGTCGAAGAGGTAAAATAAAAAGGGGTATTCATTAGAGTCCAACTAATTGTTGGAGAATTTAGAACAAACGCAACTTGTTAAGTAGCGAGCTGCTTTGGGTTTTTAACATGGCGTACGGGATTTTTCAGATTTTTTCCGTACGCCTCTCCTTTGGGCTTGTTGATAAAGTCCAATCAGTCTTTCAAGACCCTTCGACTCCGCCGTGCTCAGGGTGACTTGAAAGACAACAATTTATAATATGTCATGCTGAGCGGAGTCGAAGTATGTTCCGAATTTAGAGGTTTATCAACAAACCCTTTGCAGTACTATATATTACGATGATAATGAGAAATCAGTGACTGTCAGTTCACAATTCACTTTCAGTGAATCAGGAACCGACAGAACAGGCACAGACGAGGATATCTATGTCCACAAAAAATCTCACCGCATCAGGTTAGTACGTCCATGTTTCCAAGGTTAGTACATTGTGTACTAAAGTTGGCTTATCATGGCTAAAAATGACGTATGTTAAAAGTTAATATTTGGGGTGTAAATAAAAGAAAAGTCCTTTAACTTCAATGAGTTAAAGGACTTAATTCCATATGCGGAAGGCGGGACTTGAACCCGCACACCCTAAGGCACTACCCCCTCAAGATAGCGTGTCTACCGGTTCCACCACTTCCGCAAAACTCAAAATATTTTAGTTGCTGTCAGGAGCAGCTTCGTTTGGAATCACATTGATATTCAATGTAGAGTCAGAAATTTGTTGCTGTTGCTGCTCTTGTTGCTGTTGGAGAGCACGGTTTTTCTCTTCTTGAGCTTTTTCTGTTACCACAGATGTAGGAGTATTACCATTAGTGTTATTAACAGTAGCACGAGTTCCAACGCCTGCTGACATATAGGCAAGTGCAATACTATTTATCATAAACAAAACAGCTAAAACAGATGTTGCTTTAGCTAAAAAGGAAGCAGCACCGCGACCGCCAAAAACGGCTCCGCCTAAACCACCGCCACCGCCTCCGCCAAAAGCAGAACCGGCTAAACCCTCACCTTTACTTGACTGCATCAATACGACTAAAATAAGTCCGATACAAACTATCACATGAAAGACTACCCAAACAGTAAACAAAATATAAACCTCCGTTTACAACGAATTAATTATCTTCAAAAAGTCATCCGCCTTTAAAGCGGCACCACCAACTAAGGCACCATCAATATCCGGTTGGGATAACAAACTTTTCGCATTATCCGGCTTCACAGAACCTCCGTAGAGAATCTGAATCTTTTCAGCGGCTTTTTTATCAATACCCGCAATGCGGTTACGAATAAACCGATGAACCTCCTGAGCCATTTCAGGAGTTGCTGTTTTTCCGGTTCCAATTGCCCAAACCGGTTCATACGCAATAACCGATTTACTTAGTAAATCGGCAGAAAACTCATTAAGTGTACCGTCGATTTGCTGTTCAATTATTGTTTCGGTTTGTCCTGATTCTCTATCTTCAAGTGTTTCACCAACACAGATAATCGGGGTCAAATCGGCACTTATTGCAACCTTCGCTTTGGCGTTTACAAGCTGATCAGTTTCAGCATGATATTGCCTCCGTTCAGAGTGTCCCAGTATAACAAAAGATACGCCAACTGTCAAGAGCATCTCTGATGAGATTTCAGCAGTATATGCACCTTTTGCATGAACCGACATGTCTTGGGCTCCGACAGCTATCTTAGTGTCTTTGAGCATCTTACCGGCAGTAGTAAGAGCCGTATATGGGGGACAGACTATCATATCTGCTTTATCGGAGTCATAGGAACCTGCCATAAGACCTGCTAAAAGAGATTTTGTCTCTTCAATAGTACCGTTCATTTTCCAATTTCCGGCAATAATATATTTTCTCATCAAACAACTCCTGCTTTATTATTATCAGTCAAAGCATCAATTCCGGGAAGAATTTTACCTTCTATAAACTCAAGAGATGCTCCGCCGCCGGTTGAAATATGTGAAAGTTTACCATCTAATCCGGCTTGTGAAACTGCCGCGGCAGAATCACCACCGCCGACAATTGTTGTGGCTCCATTAGATGTCAACTCGGCAAGTATTTCAGCAATTGCGGTTGTTCCTTTAGCAAATGGTTTGGATTCAAATACTCCCATCGGACCATTCCAAACAACAGTTTGTGCTTCTTTGAGAGCTTCTTGAAATAGGGCGATAGTTTTCGGACCTATATCAAGACCCATTTTGCCGTCAGGGATTTTATCAATGTCGACAATTTCGGTTTCAGCATTGTCTGAAATTTCCGATGCGACCACAGCATCAACAGGAAAGAACAGTTTGACATCTGATTTTTTAATTTTTTCAATAATCTCTTTAGCAAGGGGAACTTTATCTTCTTCTAAGAGTGAATTGCCGATTGCATATCCCATCGCTTTTGCAAATGTAAAGACCATGCCGCCGCCGATAAAAAGCATATCGACTTTATCTAAAAGATTTGTAATAACATCAATTTTGCCTGAGATTTTTGCTCCTCCCAAAATTGCTGCAAATGGACGACGGGGAGAGGCTAAAGCAGTGCCGATAAATTGAAGCTCTTTTTGAATCAAATAGCCGGCGACTGATTGATTAAAATATTTAGTAACACCTTCTGTTGATGCATGAGCTCGGTGAGCAGTACCAAATGCATCATTAACAAAAATGTCAGCGAGCGATGCAAGTTTTTTGGCAAACTCGGGATCGTTTTTAGTTTCTTCTTTGTGAAACCGAAGATTTTCAAGTAGAATAATTTCGCCGTCATTGAGATTGTCAATTTTGTTGGATGCTTCCGGTCCGATACAGTCTTCGGCAAAGAAGACTTTTTGTCCTAAGAGTTCAGCGAGACGTTCGGCACATGGTCGAAGTGATAGTTCGGGAACATGTGTACCTTTCGGTCTGCCAAGATGAGAAATCGCTATTACAATACCACCGTCATCGAGAATCTTTTTGATAGTCGGAATAGCAGCTTTGATTCTTCGGTCGTCGGTAATCTTTTGGTTGTTATCGAGGGGGACATTGAAGTCTACCCGTACCAAAACTTTTCGAGACCGAAAGTTTATATTATCAACAGTAACTTTATTCATATATTTATTCCTTTATAGTATATCAAAATAACTATATTTATCAGTCATTCAATAAGGTAAACATTATATAAAAAGTCAATACTAAGATGTAAAAGGGTGAAATATGAGTGGTTATTTAGGGTTAGGATTGTCAACAGGGTAGCCCACCATTTAGGGCTTGTTGAAAAAGTCCTTGCTGTTATGTTAAGAAATTAATAAAATATATGTATGCAGACAAAAAAAGAAAAAGCCGGTTATGGGATGATGCTTCTTCCTTCAATGGAAAGTTTTATCCCAAAAGATCATTATCTCAGGCGTTTAGATAAGGTCTTAGATTTAGATTTCATCCATAATGTAGTCAAATCAAACTACTGCCAAACAAACGGTCGCCCCTCAATTGACCC
>CALCCW010000208.1:0-11425 GCA_937900185.1 uncultured candidate division Zixibacteria bacterium
ACATAACAGCAAGGACTTTATCAACAAGCCCGCATGCGGTGGGATGAGCCAAGGAGTAAGTGGGGCAGACGCCCTCGTCTGCCCCACTTGTCAGGAGTACATCTGACTAGCCCGTAGGGCAGCATCCCTGTGATGCTGCCATCATAAGGCTACAAAAGTTTACATATTAAAGCATAACTTTTTTATACGCTCCAATAGCCTATACTTGACATTTCAAGCTGTTTTTGCCATATTGCCCCTCTAAAATAAGAATAAAATACCATATTTTACATGGGTTATAATTGGAGATTGTATGAATATTGTTGTCTTAATAAAACAAGTACCCGAAATTGCACTTATTAAAGTTGATGAAGCTGCTAATGAAGTTGTTCTTCCTCAAGGTCCCGGTACTGTCAACCCGTTTGATGAATACGCTATTGAAGAAGCTCTGCGTTTAAGAGAAAAACACGGCGGAAAAGTTACGGTCTTATCTGTCGGAACACAACGCACCGAATCTGCTATTCGTACCTGTTTGGCACTTGGCGTTGATGAAGCTGTGCTGTTAACCGATGATGCCTTTACAGGTTCTGACTCACAGGCTCTCGGCAAAATAATAGCTGCCGGACTAAAAAAAATAGGTGAATACGATTTAATCTTTGCAGGAAAACAAGCAATCGATTCCGACTCGGCACAAGTTCCGGGTGCTGTTGCTGCCTATTTAGATCTACCACAGGCAATGTTTGTGAAAAAAGTTGAAGATGTCGCCGATGGTAAAGCAATTGTCTATCGCACCACCGAAGAAGGGTACGATGTTATCGAACTGACATTACCTGCTGTTGTTTCGGTTGTTAAAGAAATCAACGAACCACGACTTCCATCGTTAAAAGGTAAAATGGCAGCCAAGAAAAAAGAGATTGTCAAATATTCTGCTGCTGATTTAGGACTTGACGGTTCCGGTATCGGTGCAAATTCACTTTCCAAACAGATTTCTGTTTCAACACCTCCTGCAAGAACCAAAGGGGAGATGATTGACGGTGAGACTCCCGAAGAAATCGCTGACAATCTGTTTACCAAACTCAAAGATAACCAAGTCTTATAACTTAGTTTTGTAGGGAATAGGCATGCCTATTCCTAATGGGCTTGTTGATAAACCTCTAAATTCGGAACATACTTCGACTCCGCTCAGCATGACATATTATAAGTTGTTGTGTTTCAAGTCACCCTGAGCGGAGTCGAAGGGACTTGAAACATATTTTGGACTTTATCAACAAGCCCCTAATATATAGGTTGAGGCATGCCTCAACCCTACAGTACAGTTTGTAGGGGCGGGTTCGTGAACCGGCCCTTTTTAATTGTCAGGAACTGGCTTGCCTGTTCCGCAAAAACAGTAATTGTAGATCGAACCCCCCGTGGTTTCGACATCTTTTCTAATTTTGTGGTCGGCTAACCTAGGCACGTCCCCGTCTGCCGCTCTTCACACATTTCATACAAACCCCCTCACTACTTTCTTATTATATCCTTTTCTATGAATAACTTAATTATGAAAGAAAAAATTCTATGAACAAAAACACTACAATAAATATTACCGAAAATGGCTTTAAACCATTTTTTAGGGTAAAGCCATTTTGTCGTAATAGGTTATACCTGTTCTATTTATGGCGAAAAAGCAGGTGAAAAAAAGGCTAAATAAAGATGTTTTATATGCGACTGAACCCATTTTGAAAACCGAAAGGACTGGACTCCGTGTCAAGCACGGAGAGGGGTTTTAAAATAATGCATATTGATGAAATGTTTTTATAATTGCCATTTCCCCTCTTTTTAAGAGGGGATTAAGGGGTGTTTAAAGATACGTTATTTCAAAAAACGAACCCATTTCGCTATAAACCAAACACACTTATGATATTACAGCAAAAAAGTTGTTTTAATAAATGTGGATAACTTTATAGAGTGTTGTTAAAACGTTACTGTTCTGGGCTCCGGCTCCGGAGTGGAAAGAGTAAGGTTTGTAAAAAATAGTTGAAGCTTTGAATATGTTTATAAATAGTAAACAGTCATTATAAAAAAAAAGATGTCGGATATCTCACAATTATATTATCTTGAATCGGAAATGCAACCTATAAGAGATTGAACATTAAATATCAGCGTCGTCAGGAACCCATTCCTGACGAGAAACTATGAGAATACGAAAACTTAAAAATATAAAAGAATTCAAAGCGGGTGACTCTACAATCCTCAAAGAGATTTTACATCCTGACCGTGATTACCTATTTGATGGTCGCTACTCGCTTGCTCATGCCAGACTTGCTCTTGGTGAAATCTCTGACAAACATAAACTGAAAACATCTGAAGTTTATTATATCTTACAAGGTAAGGGAGAGATGACAATCGATGATGAATCGGCTATTGTTGAAGTTGGTGACACAATCGAGATTCCACCAAAAGCTATCCAATCTATCAAGAACATTGGCGACTGCGAATTAGAATTTTTATGTATCGTCGAGCCTGCTTGGAATAAAGATGATGAAGAAATATTGTAGTTTTTGTAGATCGGGTTCCGTTGGTTTGAAATCGTCAGATTTCAAAGTAGAGAAACCCGACAACTTCATCCTAAAAAAAGATGTCGAGTTCCGTCGCAATTATATTTTTTGGAATCGGAACACGACCTGCAATATTCCTCAAATGTTTAAAGTTGACATCTGAACTCTTTTGCCGATATATGTTTATATGAAAATAGGTTTTCTAAATAATTGTAAATATTTTATATTTACTGCTGTTTTTACACTGATAACAGCAAAATCAGTATCTGCCGCCGATTTGGTCAAATATGCGGTCAGCGATGTTCAGGCTATGTATGTCTATGAAAATGATGCCGAAATTGACTGGGCGACAATTTATTATCTTAATGAAAATTTCGGGTGTCGGGTCGATTTACTGAAACTTATCGAACGGACACAGTTTGAAATTTCTACAACTTCAATCGACAAACAACAGATATATCTCCATATCGCCTCACTTCCAAATTCTGATTCGACGACAATAAAGAAACTTATCAAAACACTTTTTAAAAACCGTAAACCAGATATTGTCATATTTGACGAGCAGAGTACAAGTAAGTTTTACAGAGCATTTAAAAATAGAATCCTTTCAACTAAACCGTCTGTCGGAAATTTGTTCAATATTTTAAAAATTTACAGCCGTTACGACAAATCGAAAAAATTAGAAAATAAATCATCGGTCATTCTAAACAGCAATGAATTGTATAACCGCTATAAAGACAGAATAGAATACGAAGTACCCTCTATTTTTCCAAACTATGCATCATTTGAAAAACATTACAGCCATCTGACAAAATTTTCTCTTGATAAAAATTATCTTACTCAAAAAGGTTCAGATAATTTTTTAAGCGGAATCCCGTCTTTTCGCTTAGTTTCGATAATTGATTCACTTCTTATTGATGGTCCGATGAAACGAACAATTGCCAAACAGGCTAAAAAGTATAGTTCATATTTAAATGCATCAAAAATTTCTCAAGGCAAACGAAAAGTTGATTTTGTCGTTGACGGTTACCGCGAGCTTTTATATCTCCGTCAGCATAAAAAAGCTATGACACAGTATCCCGACTATGAAAAATATATAACTTCACTATTTAAACGTGCCGAGACAGCAGCTCTTGATTTGGTAGGAATAGATTGGGAGGGGAAGGTAATTCTTCGCGATTCTCCCCACGGACCAAAACTGAAGTTTCGGGTTGCAGTATCAGTAGACGGACCCCGTGAGGTTACAATTAACAATTTTAAATTCCATCCCTATTATGATTCGGCGGCAGTTATTTTGGGTGATACACCTCAAAAAATTCTTCCGCATCAATCATTTATCAAAGAATTCTTAATTGATATTGACCGCTCATATCTCGAGGGTAAGATTACAGACTCTCTCAAATTCTCAGTTGAAATTGACTACGGTCAGATTCCGCTATTGTTTACAAACTCACTTCCGATTTGGGAAGCTCCAAATTTAAAGATACGATTAGAACCTGATTTCTATTTTGTTAAGCCATTTCCAAAAGTTGATATTGACAAAGTTGTATCAAATCTGAATCTTAAGGTTATTATTACCAAACCGTATAGTTATGTAGGTATTGCAGAAATTAATTTTAAAACTCCGGCAGGTATGTTTGCGGGTGCCTATCGAAAACAGATTCAGCTTGATAAGTCATCATTGTCTGAGACATTTACAATACCATTTACAATTTCCAATTTATTTGAACTTGGAACCCAGTTTGAAACAGTTGAGCTATTAGTGAACAATCAGATAGTGGCATCTGACACCGGTAAAATTCGTATTGCCTCGTGCAAAATAGCCGACACCAGAAAAATCGGCTTTCTCCCCGATGAGTCCGGTCAACTTGAAGATATTCTTACTATGACCGATGCTGCCTATCGACCTCTTACCGATAGAACTTTGGTCAAGGGTGATTTAGATGCTTACGATGTTATTATCATCGGTACAAATTCATATAAGAACTATCCATCGTTTACTCATTTAAAAGACCGCTTTGAAAAATATCTTAGGCAGGGCGGTTCTCTTGTCATTATGCCTCAAGGAGAAGACTGGCCAAGTTCAGTAATTCCGGTATCATTTGTTCCTACTGTTGAGGTTGTTGATAAAGCCGATATTACCAACAGAATCAAAGAAGCAAGAATACTCTCTAAACCGTATGCTATTTCTGATAAAAACCTGCTTTCATCTTTTTATAAAAAGAAAGTTGTCCAACCGGCAGTCATAGCACCTGCCGAACGGGTTTTTGTTACCAATTCTGGAGCGACACTACTTTCGGTCTCTCGTTTGGGTGAAGGTCAGATAATTTACTGCGGGTTTCCTCTTTTAGAAATGGTGTCAAATTTAGATATCGAAGCAATCCATCTTTTTGCAAATATCCTGAACTATTAGGCTTTTTTCTTGTTCAATAATTCCATATATTAAACTTTCATGTAATAAAATGATCGGTAAAAATTACATACGTTTTTGTAAATAAAGTGAGAATTTTTGAGTAAGAAACATACAGAAAAAAAACAGTTTGAGACTGTCTTAAAATATTTCAAAAAATACAAACGGTATCTTATTGGCGGTTTGATTTCAGTTGTTTTATCTAATTGTCTCATTTTAATCATGCCGTATATTTCAAAACTGATTTTTGATGCACTTAAAAATAATGAGCCGTCATCTGTTATTCTCAACTATGTACTTTTGTCAGTTGGGGCGGCTGTTTTGTCGGGGCTGTTTCGTTTTTTTATGAGACGAACTATCATTTGGATGTCACGCTATATTGAATATGATTTGCGAAACGAAATTTTCGGACACCTCATTCAAATGTCACCATCGTTTTATCATCAAACCCGTACCGGCGACCTTATGGCACGCATGACCAACGACTTGGAAGCGGTCAGGCAAATGGTAGGTCCGGGTGTGATGTATATCTCTGACACAATTTTAAAATTAACTATATCATTTGCCTTTATGTTTTATCTCTCAACGTCCTTAACGCTTTATGCTATAATTCCGTTGGTTGTGCTTCCTTTGGCAGTTAATAAAATCGGTAATATGGTTCACAGCCGTTCAATGAAAGTGCAGGAAAAATTCTCCGAACTGACATCAAATGCCCAAGAAAATTTAGCCGGTATTCGAGTTGTCAAAGCATACTGTCAGGAAGAAAATGAAGTTGCCCATTTTTCTACTCTTTCTAAAATGTATATTAAACTCAATATGTCACTTGCCAAACTGCAGGGAGTATTTGTTCCGACCATGCGGCTCTTTGCCTCGCTGTCATACTTAACTGTCTTTTATTTTGGAGGTCTGCAAGTTATCAAAGGAAATCTCAGTCTCGGTGATATTGTCGCATTTTTCGGATACCTTTCGATGATTCTCTGGCCGGTTATTGCTATCGGATGGGTGACATCGCTTTACCAACGGGGAAAGGCTTCCCTTGAGAGAATTAACAAAATTCTGCATTCAAATTCTCCTGTGGCAGATACAGAGACTGCAACTTATGAACAACAGATGCTGGGGAAAATAGAATTTCGCAATCTCTCTTTTGCCTACAACGGGTCTAAGGTACTCAAAAATATAAATCTGACAATTAACCCCGGGCAAATGGTTGGATTAGTAGGAAAAACAGGTTCGGGGAAAAGTACTATTGCCGCACTACTGACTAAACTATTTAAAGTGCAGACCGGGCAGCTTTTTATTGATGATGTTGATATTAATAATTGGAAGTTAGATTCTCTCAGACAGCAAATAGGTTTTGCAACACAAGAACCGTTTTTGTTCTCTGACACAGTCAGAGAAAATATTCGATACGGCAAGGCAGATGCGACCGAAATAGAAATTCAACTGGCATCAGACATCGCCGCACTAAAAAAAGATATTCAAACATTTCAAGATGGGTTTGATACTGTTGTAGGAGAACGGGGAATTACTCTCTCAGGCGGACAGAAACAAAGAACTGCTATCGCACGGGCAATTATCGGCAAACCGTCAATTCTTATTTTAGATGATGCCACTTCTGCGGTAGATACGGAAACAGAACATCAAATAAATGAAAAAATAACAACAGTGCTAAACGGCAGAACATCTTTGATAATCTCACACCGAGTGTCATCAGTTAAAGATGCGGATATTATTCTGTATTTAGAAGACGGTGCTGTTGCTGAGCAGGGAACCCACGAAGAACTGATTGCTAATAATGGTTATTATGCGGAATTGTATAAATCACAACTATTGGAAGAAGAATTAGAACAATTATGAGTACCAAACAAATTCATGATGAAGAAGTTCTCGGAAAAGCGTATGATGCCCGTCTGATGAAACGTCTGCTTGTTTATACCAAGCCGTATAAATGGGTTGTGTTGCTTGCTGTTTCTATGCTTGTGTTGAATGCTCTTTTTCAAACAGCTCTTGCATTTATAACAAAAACAGGCATTGATGATTATATTTTAGCCGGAACCGCTGACCATTTTGATATTTTAGCATTAAAATATCTCGGCATTATTTTTGGCCTCTTGATTGTTACATTTTTTCAAATTTATTCAACCATGTGGCTGGGACAAAAAGTACAGGATGATATCCGTATGGAACTGTTTGCCCACTTACAAAAACTTCATTTAGGATATTACGATAAAAATCCGGTCGGAAGATTACTGACACGGGTGACAAATGATATAAATACTTTGAATGAACTTTTTTCTTCAGGGGTTGTAAATATTATCGGTGATATTTTAATGCTTGGGTTTTTTGTTTCGGCATTGCTGTATGTTAACTGGAGACTGGCGTGTATCACCTTTATTTCGCTGCCTGTTTTATTAGTATCAACATTCTTTTTCCGAGGGAAAGCAAGAGATGCTTATAGGGTTGTTCGTCTCAAACTAGCCCGCTTAAATGCTTATGTACAGGAACATCTTACCGGTATGACAATTGTGCAGCTGTTTACCAAAGAGAAGGATACTTTTGATAAATTTGATTCAATTAATAAAGAACTTCGTACCGGACATTTTCGGTCGGTGTTGTACTATGCTGTTTTTTATCCTGCTGTGGAAATTATCGGTGCTGTTTCATTAGGACTGCTTTTTTATTATGGTGGAAAAATGATTGAAGTTAAAACTTTAAGCTTTGGTGATTTGGTTCTTTTTATATATTTGGTTGAAAGGTTCTTTCAGCCGATTCGAGACCTTTCTGAAAAATACAATGTCTTACAGGCATCAATGGCATCATCAGAAAGAATATTTAATCTCTTAGATTCACAGCCTGCAATAATTGATAAAGAACAAACAAAAACACCTGAAAAATTTCAAGGAAAAATTGAATTTGAAAATGTCTGGTTTGCCTACAATGATGAACAATGGGTCATAAAAGATTTATCATTCACCGTTGAACCGGGGGAAAAAGTAGCAATTGTCGGAGCAACAGGTGCCGGTAAAACATCGCTTATTTCGCTTTTGTATCGTTTTTATCCTTACCAAAAAGGATCAATAAAAATAGACGGTATCGAAATAACCGATTATCCGATTGCCAAACTGCGGTCATATCTTGGACTTGTATTGCAGGATGTCTATATCTTTTCAGGTGATTATGCCCGCAACGTACGACTGCGTGATGATTCTATTTCAGATGATGAGATTGTATCAGCAATTAAACGAGTCGGCTTTGACAGGTTTATGAAAGACGTCAAAAGCGGTTTGAAAACACCTGTAAAAGAAAGAGGAGCGACTCTCTCAACAGGACAAAAACAGCTTTTATCGTTTGCCAGAGCATTGGCATTTAATCCTGATATTCTGATTCTTGACGAGGCAACATCATCGGTTGATACCGAAACAGAAATACTTATTCAGAATGCTTTGTTAGAACTTTTAAAAGACAGAACCTCTATTGTCATTGCACATAGACTATCTACAATTGAAAAAGCAGATAAAATTCTTGTCATGCATCATGGGGAACTGAGAGAAATCGGTACTCATGAATCTCTTTTAAAAGAAAAAGGAATTTATCAAACTTTGTATCAACTGCAGTACAAACGAACATCTCAAACGACTGCAAGTGCAAAGTAGGAGAGAAAAAAATATGGTATTACCAAAAAAAGAACTTCAGAAATATAAATTATTTGCTGAAAAAATATCTTTTGGTGCAGGTAAAATTTTGTCAGAAGGGTTTTTAAAAAATAAAAATATACAATACAAAGGTCGTATAGACCCTGTTACAGAATTTGATTTAAAATCAGAAAAATATATTATTTCTCAAATTTGTGATGCGTATCCTGAACATTCAATTTTGTCAGAAGAGGGAAGTTCCATTGACAATAATTCTGATTACTGCTGGGTTATTGACCCTCTTGACGGTACCGTGAACTATGCCCACCGTTTTCCGATTTATGCTGTGTCAATAGCACTGCAATACAAAAATAAATCTATAGTTGGAGTTGTCTATGCCCCTGAAACAGATGAACTCTTTTCGGCAACTCTCGGGCGGGGTGCATTTCTCAATAATAAAAGAATAAAAGTATCGCCCGAAAAACGTTTGGACCGCTCGCTTTTGGCAACCGGTTTTGCATATAATATTGCAACGGCTAAAAAAAATAATCTGGGTATGTTTGCCCGTATGATGAAACACGCACAGGCGGTCAGAAGACTCGGCTCGGCTGCTTTAGATATTTGCTGGGTGGCATCGGGACGATTAGAAGGATTTTGGGAATATTATCTGCATCCGTGGGACACTGCCGCTGCTATTATTATCCTTTCAGAAGCAGGCGGAAAAGTAACCCAAATAGACAATAATCCGTATTCCATTTTCAACAAAAGCATACTCGCTTCTAACCGATTGATACACAAAAGCATGAAAGACGTACTCATACGCAAAAAATAATTATTAAATCTTTGTGTTTTTTAAGATTCTTTTTATATTTTTCAAGTATAACTTAACACACCCTTGTGAGGAATATTATTTATTGTGAAAAAATTTATAGCGTTACTATTGTTTGTTTCTTTCGTTTTTGTTTCCTGTTCTAATGACAGTTCAAATCCTGTTGTTAGCGTAGACAGTGAAGCACCTTCGGCTGTAACCGATTTGTCGGTTGGATTTACCTCCGGTAATTCTGCAACTCTGTTTCTCACTGCGACCGGTGATGATGGTATTTTTGGCAGAGCAAAAACGTATGAGGTTCGCTATGCAACTTCAATGATTGATTCAGCCAACTATGCACTTGCAACGCAGTTCCTACCGCCAAACCAGCCAAATGTCGGCACTGCTGATGATACTATTATAGTGACCGGACTTTTGCCGAACACAAAATATTACTTTGCGGTCAAACTTGCCGATGAAACCCCTAACTGGTCACCTATTTCAAATATTGATTCTGCTACTACTTTATTAAGCGGTAGTTGGACTGTATATCGTACCGATAATTCGGATTTGCCGTCAAACGAGGTTTTAGCAATTCAACTAGACGGAGTTGTTAAATATATATCTACTTTAGATGGTGTTTCTACATATAACAATACAACTTGGAATTTAATTTACGATGCTCAAGAGATACGTATAGATACAACTATCATTGTCAGCGATACAACAATTGACACAACATTTTTTGGAACAGTCAATTCTATCGCAATAGAATCATCATCCCAAATATGGTTTGGTACTAATAGCAATGGAGTGGCACTACTTGAGGGAGATTCAACAGTTTTTTATAAATCAAATGACTCCGGTATTTCTATCCTTTCATTGACAGATATTCTTATCTCTGACAACAAATTATGGATAGGCACGCTCACCAGCGGTTTGTACTCTTTTGCTCTTGATGGTTCTAATGCTTGGCAGAAGTATGATGTCCCAATCACTCTTCACGGTTTAGGAAAAATAAACTGTATAGAAGCTACTGCAAATAATGAGATATGGACAGGACTCCAAGTATACGGTGCTTCTGTCTTAGGAAATTCAGTTTTTACCAATTATAGTTCAGACAATAATTTTACAAATCAAGGAGTATGGGACATCTCAGTCTCGGGAACTAAAACTCTTTTTGGAACCGATGCAGGTGCATTTCTTTTTGAAAATGATATTTGGACAAACTATATGGCTGTCGATTCGGGACTGCCGGATAATGTTGTGACAGCAGTTGTCATAGATAATCAAGGAACATACTGGTTTGGGACCCGTTTTGGTCTTGCATCTTTTAACGGAACAGTATGGACAAATTATACAACCGTAAATAGCTATCTCCCTGATAATTTTATCAACACTTTACAGGTTGACATGTTTGGTAACCTGTGGATAGGAACTAAAAACGGATTAGCTCGCTTTTCAAATTAACATTGAATTTAAGGTAATAAGAATAATATGAAAAAGATACAACTCGTAAAATCAACCTCCGGCGTTCGGGGTGTTTTAGGCAACGGACTTGATATGCACATGCTGGCAGAATATGCCGCCGCTTTTGGTACTATACTCGGCAAGGGGAAAGTAGTAATCGGGCGTGACAGCCGTCCGTCAGGAGCTATTATCAATCCGCTTATAATTTCTGTTTTACAATCGGTCGGTCTTGATGTTATAGATATCGGTATTGTGCCGACCCCAACAGTTGAAATTGCTGTTAAAAAACTAAAAGCTTCCGGAGGAATTTGTATCACCGCTTCACATAACCCCTCAGAATGGAATGCTTTAAAGTTTTTCAATAAAACCGGTGAGTTTATAACCCCTGCAGAATATAAAAAACTGAACACAATTTTTGAATCTAAAAAGTTTTCCTATCAACCGCATAATGCATTAGGTAAAAAATCATCTCAAAACAATTGGATTGATGAGCATATCAAGATCGGAAGAGCGTCGTGTAGGGAAAGAGTGTAGATCTCGGTGGTCGCCGTATCATTAAAAAAAAAAAAAAAAAAAAAAGAAGAAGTAA
>CALCCW010000209.1:0-11420 GCA_937900185.1 uncultured candidate division Zixibacteria bacterium
ACGAGATATATCAGTGTGACTGGAGTTCAGACGTGTGCTCTTCCGATCTGTGTTGACGATTCCGTCAGGTACCCAGCCTGACACAATAATGCGTTTGAAAAATCAAGGTCTGTCTGTTAATGGGAAGTTCGGCGATTTGTTTGTTACAATAAAAGTTCAGATTCCAACAGTGCTTACTGAGAAACAAAAACAGCTTCTTGACGAGTGGGATAAATAGCAACATGCCATTTGCTAACTTGGGTGATTATAATTACTATTATCAAGAGTTTGGAGACCGCAGCAATCCAACGGTGGTTTTACTGCATGCTTTTACGTTGGACAGCAGAATGTGGGAAGCAGATGCCAAAGAGTTAAGCAAAAATTATTATGTTATAGCACCGGATTTAAAAGGGCATGGCAAATCCGATGCTCCTATCTCAGGGTATACTCGTGATGAGCGGGTTGCTGATTTGATGAAGTTTTTTGATAAGCTTAATTTAAAAAATATTCATCTTGTCGGTTTATCTTATGGCGGGATTACTGCTTTGGGGATTGTACTCAAGCATCCTGAACGAATAAAATCTCTCACTCTTATCGGTACATCTGCGGCAGGGTATAAGCTTGGAACAAAAATTTCAAGGATTGACCAAATTGCCAGAGAAAAAGGTATTGAAGCTGCCAAAGAGAAATGGATAAAAACTGCGTTGATTTGGTATCGAAAAGACCAGCAGCATATTAAAGAGTTTGTCGAAATGATGATGCGAGAACATTCAGGAGCAGTTTGGAAAGATCCAAAGCGGGGGTATTATCCGCAGTTAAATGATATTGAAAAAGTACAATCAATAATAACTCCTACCAAAATTATCGTAGGTGATTCCGATAACATGTTTTTGCCGTTGTCGAAAAAACTACATAGTTTAATACCAAATTCTGAACTTTCAATTATAGAAAATTGTGGGCATCTGGTAAATTTGGAATTGCCTGATAAGTTTCAGGAAGAGCTACTTTCATTTATAGAGAAGTATAGATAAATTATTTCACAATTATAAATTTTACAACTCAGCAGAACTCCTCTCCGGCTTCAGCCGGAGTCTAGAACAGGAACGTTTCGAGCAAATTTATTGAGATTTCTATTCCGTAAATATTTTAAAATGAGTTTGTCGGGCTTCTCACAATTATGTTTTTAGAATCGGAACGCCGACATTGTTTATTTAAAATTGAAATTGTTGTTATTCTAAAACAGTCGGGTTTCTCGATTTTGAAATCTAACGATTTCAAAACTACTGAATCCGACCTACTGAGGAACCAAGAATTCAAATAAAAAAACTCAATTTCAAAAAAAAGAACCAATTTTTTAATCCGAAAGGACTGGACTCCGTGTCAAGCACGGAGAGGGGTTCAAAATTCTGGATTCCAACCAATTTGAGAATGATATTGGAATGTAAGTCAGTTATAGAAAAAGCAGGTCTTGGAAAGACCTGCCCTACTACTGTTGCCATAATATTTTCATATATCGTTCCGATATAGCTTGACTAAATTTCTCTCGCATTTAATATTGTTGTTTGTAGGATAGTTGAAGCAGCAGTAGGTCAGGTCTTTCCGAGACCTGACACAGTACGTTTCTACAAGCTTATTTTTGATATAATATGGAGAAAATGTGAGCAGAGATAAAAAAAGAATAGCAGTTTTTATTTCAGGCGGAGGAAGCAATTTGCAGGCACTTGTCGATGCTTCCAAATCAGGAATTCTCTCTGCCGATGTGGTCTGGGTTGTTTCCAATATGCGAAAAGCGTTTGGTCTAAAACGTGCCGAAAATGAACATATCGAAACTTTTATTTATAAAAAGAAAAACTACGATTCATCTCAATCAGCAGGTGATGAGTTATATCAAAAATTACAGGAACGGCATATTGACTATATTGTCTTAGCAGGGTATCTTCAGCTTCTGCCGCAACAGGTCGTGAGAGTATATAAAAATAGGATATTAAATATTCATCCTGCTCTTTTACCAAAGTATGGCGGCAAAGGAATGTATGGTCAGAATGTTCATAAAGCGGTGCTTGAGTCGGGTGATTCTGAGTCAGGTGTGACGGTGCATTTAGTTGATGAAATATATGATAATGGGAAAATATTAGAACAGGTCAAAGTGCCGGTTATAGAAAATGATACCCCCGAAAGTTTAGCGGCACGAGTGCTTGAGCAGGAGCATATATTATTGCCGAGAGCGATGGAGAAAATCATTAAAGGAAAGTATGAGATAAGTGATGGATAGTGTTGTATTACAGACAGATATAAAAGAATATCCGCTTACGTGGCGTGGAAAAGTTCGTGATATTTATGATTTAGGCGATTCGCTTTTATTTATCGCTTCGGATAGAATTTCAGCATTTGATGTTGTCTTGCCGAACGGTATTCCTAACAAAGGAAAAGTCTTAACAGCGATGTCACTTTTTTGGTTTGACTATTTGAAAGATGTTATCGATTCTCATTTGATAACTGCCAATGTTGATGAGTACCCTAAAGATTTACACAAATATCGTGACCAACTTGAAGGTCGTTCTATGATTGTGTGCAAGGCTGACCGTATCGATGCCGAGTGTATTGTTCGCGGTTATATTTCAGGTTCAATGTGGAAAGAGCTTCTAAATGCTCGGAAAAACGGTTCTGATACAGTACATGGGTTTGAGTTTCCGTCTGATTTACAAGAATCTCAAAAACTGCCGAAAACTCTTTTTACGCCATCATCTAAGTCCGATGACGGGCATGATGAAAATATCAGTTATCAGCAGTTGGTTGATTTAATAGGAGCTGAAACAGCACAGCTTTGCCGTCAGAAGTCTCTTGAAGTGTATACTAAAGCTGCCGATTATGCTTTGACTAAAGGAATCATTATTGCCGATACAAAGTTTGAATTTGGCTTTAAAGACGGTAAGTTTATTATTATTGATGAAGTGCTGTCGCCTGATTCAAGCCGTTTTTGGCCGGTGGATAAATATAAAATCGGAGTCGGGCAGCCGTCATTTGACAAACAGCCGATTCGCGATTATTTAAGTACTTTAGATTGGGATAAAAAAGCTCCCGGACCTAAACTGCCGGATTCTGTGGTTCAGCAGTCAGCCGTGAGATATTTAGAAGCACAAAAATTATTAACAGGTAAATAAAAATGTCAGAAGTAAAAATTAAAAGAGCACTTATTTCTGTCTCCGATAAAAAGGGCGTTGTTGAATTTGCACGTGCTTTAGAGGAGATGGGAGTTGAGTTGATTTCAACCGGCGGAACTTTAAAAACTATTAAAGATGCCGGTGTTCATGTAATTTCAGTGTCAAGTTTTACGGGAGCTCCGGAAATTTTAGGCGGACGGGTCAAAACTCTTCATCCCAAAATTCATGCAGGTATTCTCTTTAGACGGGGAATTACCGGGGATATCGAACAGATGAGCCAGTCTGACTACCGAGGTATTGATTTGGTTGTTGTGAATTTGTATCCGTTTCAGCAGACAGTAGCAAAACCGGATTCCGATGATGCTTTGATAATTGAAAATATTGACATCGGTGGACCATCGATGATTCGTTCGGCAGCTAAAAACCATGCTTCGGTAACTGTTGTGGTAGAACCTGCTGATTATGAACCGATGTTAAAGCAGTTGAGAGAACATGACTGTACTACCGATTTGCAATTCCGTCGTGAATGTGCTAAAAAAGCGTTTAGCTTGACTGCGGAATATGACATGGCTATTTCGGAATATTTTATTCTTGGCAAAGATTTTGATAGTTCTGAATGTCCTGAAGGTCTCTCGTTATCACTTGAGAAAAAATCATCTTTGAGATATGGTGAAAATCCTCATCAGGAAGCATCTATTTATAAGCTGCAAGGTTTCAGCGGTCCGACACTTTTGAATTCTAAGCAGCTTAGCGGAAAAGAATTATCATACAATAATTATAATGATCTTGATGCCTGCTTGGGTATGCTCTTGGATTTTTCAGAACCGTTTGCCTGTGTGCTGAAACATGCCAATCCCTGTGGTGCGGCTGTTGGCGATACTGTTGCTAAAGCATATAAAAAAGCCTATGACTCTGACCCACTTTCGGCGTTTGGTTCTATTATTGGTTTAAATAAAGAAGTCGATATGTCAGCCGCCGAACTGCTGCATGATACACCGTTTGTAGAATGTATTTTAGCTCCTTCGTTTTCTAATGATGCTTTTAAACTGTTGAAAAGGAAAAAGACCAGACGCTTGCTGACACTTGATTCTATTGTAAAAGGTCGATCTGATGGTGAACTGATTTACAAATATATTCGTGGAGGATTTTTGGTTCAGTCTGCTGATGATAAAGTTACTCTGCCGGCTGATTTAAAAGTTGTCACAAAACGTCAACCGACTGAAGATGAAATCAAAGAAATGCTTTTTGGCTGGAAAATTGTCAAACATACCAAATCAAATGCGATTGTTCTTTCAAAAAATGGAGCAACAGTTGGGATAGGTATGGGGCAGACCTCTCGAGTTGATGCCGGATTTTTGGCAGTCAAACGTGCAGGTGAGCGTGCCAAAGGTGCCGTGATGGCATCTGATGCTTTTTATCCAATGCCAGATGGTATCGAAATCGGTACTGATGCCGGAGTGACTGCGATTATTCAACCGGGCGGTTCCAAAGGCGACGAACAGGCGATTGAAGCTGCCGACAAGGCAAATGCTGCAATGGTCTTTACCGGTGTAAGGCATTTTAAGCATTAGTATTTTAAGTAAAATAAAATAATAAAAGCGGAATTATATCGACAATTCCGCTTTTTCTTAGAAACTATGTTTCAGACTGAAACAGCTAAGGAAACCATAATTCTGTAAATTTATAAGTAATTTTAAAAAAGATACAAACTCTGCTTGCATAGAATTAATTCCAAGTGTATCTTCGTTTTATATGCTTGGAGTTTGTAGACATGAGAAATAGAATTTTAGAGATTGTTGTTTTTTTGATGGACTTTATGCGTGAGCATAGCGAACGCCAGCCTGCTCCTGATGACATCTCATTAGAATTAAAAGATATGGGCTATTCTGATACCGAAATCAACACTGCGTATAGTTGGTTTTTAGAACAGTTTAACAGTTCTATTGAAGAATATTATACTGATTTTCCTGATAATGCTAATTCAATAAGAGTATTAACAGAAGAAGAGCGTCAGCAGTTATCCTCTGAATCATACGGTTTTTTATTAAAACTTTTGAATAATAGAATTGTAGACTCAGAACAGTTTGAAGCAATTTTAGAAAGAGTCCTGCTTTTGACAGGTGAAGCTATTGATGTCGACCGAATGAAGATAATTGTATCCTCTGTCCTTTTTAAAGAGATAGAACAGGGTGATGTTGGTATGTTTTTTGACTCTTTGACTGAACAATCAACCTTTTTTCACTAACAAATGTCTTTTTCAAACAAAAAAATACTTATCGGTATGACCGGCGGTATTGCCTGTTATAAAATTCCGTATCTTGTTCGTGCATTAAAAAAAGAAAATGCCGAAGTTAAGATACTTATGACAGAAGCCGCTACAAAATTTATCACTCCGCTTACCATGGAAACAGTTTCTTCCAACCAAGTAGCGGTTGATTTGTTTGAAAAAAAATCGTATATCGCAACTCGTCATATTGATTTATCCGAATGGGCAGATGTTAACCTGATTGCTCCGGCAACAGCAAATTGTATCGGCAAAATAGCCTCGGGAATTTCAGATGATTTACTCACGACTGTAATTTGTGCCACGACAACAGATACAATTTTTTCGCCGGCGATGAATGTTCATATGTGGGAGAATAAAATCACTCAAAGAAATATCTCGCTTTTAAAAGATGTCGGCTACAAATTTATTGAGCCGACCGAGGGAGATATGGCGTGTAATCATTACGGGGTAGGACGGATGCCTGAACCGGAAGATTTATTTGAAGAGCTTGTGCGGTATTTTTCCAAAGAGATAAAGAGTTCACCTAAAAAAAAAAGTCTCAAACATAAAAAAATCTTAATTACTGCAGGTCCGACCAAAGAACAGATTGATCCGGTTCGGTTTATTTCAAATAATTCATCAGGGAAAATGGGCTATGCACTGGCGAGTGCCGCTTTAGAACTGGGTGCTGAGGTTACTCTTATCTCCGGTCCTACATCTGAAATTCCTCCTGAAAATCTGAAACTTATCCAAATAAAAACAACAGCTGAACTTTTAAAAGCTGTCAAAAAAGAATATAAAAAGACAGATTGTCTTATAATGGCTGCTGCTCCTGCCGATTTCACACCTTTACAAACCGAGAAGTCAAAAATTAAAAAAGATAAACTAAAAATGGAGCTGTTGCTTAAACCGACCCAAGATATTTTAAAAGAAATTTCAAAAGATAAAACAGAGAAGTCTGCCAAACTGATAGGATTTGCTCTTGAAACCGACAATGGTATAGCTAACGCAAAAAAAAAGCTCAAAGAGAAAAATTTAGATGCAATCGTACTCAATCAGCCGTCTGAAAAGACTGCTTTTGAGTCTGACAGTAACGAAGTGACTATGTTTATACCTAAGCGAAAACCTATCCATATTCCACTCAGTTCAAAAAGAGAAATTTCATTTAGATTGCTTGATATTATATCCGAAATGTTGTAATATATTTATCCCTTAAAAAAAAGAAATATTTAGGATGACTGAGAATCTAAACTTACAAGAATTAGTACGGCGTGCCTTCCAATCGGAAATTGATATGGGCGTTGGTGAAGCTATTATCAATAAGCAGTCCGACAGAATGCAAGCTGATATTCTTGTTGATAATAACTCTGCTGTGTCAGAGGATTTCAGTTCATTAGAAGAGCATTTTAACCAAATATGCAATTGTCAAAAATGTTCATTAGGGAAAAGTCGCAACAAGTTTGTATATGGCATTGGAAACCCAAATGCGGATATCCTGTTTATCGGAGAGGCTCCCGGTGCAAATGAAGATTTAAAAGGGGAGCCGTTTGTCGGACGAGCCGGAGAACTCCTTGATAAAATATTAGCGGCAATTCAACTAAGCAGACAGACTGTTTATATAGCCAATATTTTAAAATGCCGTCCTCCGGGAAATAGAGACCCGCTTCCCGAAGAAAGAGAACTCTGTTTTCCATATTTATATAAACAGATAGACCTCATCAAACCAAAATTTATATGTACTCTCGGATTGGTAGCCTCGCAGGAACTGCTTCAAACTAAGGAACCTTTGGGAAGACTCCGTAAAAATTGGCAGAATTTTCGAGATATTCCGGTGTTAGTTACGTATCATCCGGCGGCACTTTTACGTTTCCCGAAATACAAACGAGACACGTGGGAAGATATGAAAAAATTAAAAGCACGTTATGAAAGTATGAGATAGTTTTTAAATTATGTATGAAAGCAATCGACCTAAATCTAAAAATGTAGATAAATCTGTTTCTCCGAATTCCGTTGATGCCGAACGGGCGGTTTTAGGAGCAATTTTAAAAGACCAAGAAGGTATTTCTGTCGTTCTGGAAGTGTTCAATTCTCCGGAACATTTTTATGTACCGAAACATCGTATCATTTTTAAAGCAATTCTTTCTCTCTATGGAAAAAATGAACCGGCAGATATTACAACTGTTTCCAACGAACTTCAAAAAACAAACGATTTGGAGCCAATCGGCGGTCGCGTATATTTGGTCGGTTTGATTGAAGAGATTGTTTCGATTGCAAATTTAAAATACCATTGCGATATCGTACTTGAAAAATCGACTCTCAGAAAACTTATAAATACATCAACAGAAATCATAACCAGTTGCTACTCTGCTGATGTTCCTGTTTTGGAACTATTAAATAATGCCGAAGCAAATATTTTTTCTATCTCTCAAGAAAGACTTAAAAAGGGGTTTATTCCGCTTAAGGATTTAATGCCGGAAACATTTGACCAAATTGAAAACCTGCAGTCAAATGACTCGACATTGATGGGTACTAAAACCGGTTATACTGAAATAGATGAAATGACAAACGGAATGCATAATGGTGATTTAATAATTGTTGCTGGTCGTCCATCTATGGGGAAATCATCGCTTGTTATGAATATCGCAGAGCATATTGCAATTGAACATAAAAAAACAGTAGGTATTTTCTCTATTGAAATGTCAAAGGAAGCACTTGCCTTAAGATTGTTATGCGGACGGGCGAGAGTCTCTCAACAAAAATTACGTGCCGGAAAATTAAGTGATAAAGAATGGCAAGAACTGACACATGCAAGCGGACCTTTAGCTGATGCTCCGATTTATATTGATGATACGCCTGATTTGGGAACTTTGGAAATGCTTGCCAAAGCACGTCGTTTGAAAGCTCAGAATGATTTGGGTTTGGTTATTGTAGATTATATACAGATGATGCAGATGTCGAGTAGATATGAAAACCGTCAACAGGAAATGTCGGCGATTTCAAGAAGTATGAAAATTCTTGCCAAAGAGCTGAATGTTCCGGTGATTGCCTGTTCACAGCTTTCACGTAATGTGGAATCCCGTCCTGATAAAAGACCGATGCTTTCTGATTTACGTGAATCGGGTGCGATTGAGCAGGATGCTGATTTGGTTATGTTTGTCTTTCGTGAAGAACATTACATGGCTCATATAGAGAAAACAGACCCGAAATTTTTAGAAGTTGAGGGCAAAGCAGAAATCATTGTTGCCAAACAGCGTAATGGTCCAACCGGAAATATAAAGCTTGCTTTTGTAAAAGAGTTTGCCCGATTTGAAAATTTGGCTCCCGGGTATCGTGAAGTTCCGGCAGGTGTTGAGCCGATAGCAGGTGATGAACCTTCACCGTTCTAATTTTTTCAATATGTGATAGAAGAAATCAATTGTTACGGTTATATTATATCAATTATAATTGATTATCTATGTTGTCTTTCAAGACAATAACTTATAACCTGTCATGCTGAGCGGAGTCGAAGTATGTTCTGAAAAAGGTTACAAAAATGGCGATAACTAAAAAAATAAAATCAGCATATTTTTGTTCACAGTGCGGTGCGGAACATCCCAAATGGCAAGGGCAGTGTCGTGAATGCAATGCCTGGAATTCTTTGATAGAAGAAAAAGTTACGACTAAAAAAGGGCAGACTGCTAAAGTTACCGACTCTGTAAAAAAACGAATTCCTGAAATTGAAATGTCGCAGTCGTTTGGGTACAAAAGCGGTATAGATGAGTTCGACCGAGTTTTGGGCGGACATCTTCTGCCCGGCATGACAATACTCATTGGCGGCGAACCGGGGATAGGAAAATCAACACTTATTTTGCAAGCTGCCGAAGCGTACTCAAAGTTAGGTTTGCAAGTTCTTTATGTGACCGGCGAGGAATCTCTTTCCCAGTTAAAACTCCGTTCCAATAGACTGCAAGTTCATGGTGAAAATATAACCGCTATCAATACAACATCACTTGAAGAAATTCATCAGATTATCTCAAAAGAACACTATCAAATTATTTTAGTAGATTCTATTCAGACAATTTCGTCATCAACGCTTGATTCGCCTCCCGGAACAGTCGGGCAAATACGAGAGGTAGCCCATCAACTTATATTGTCAGCCAAAGCAAATAATATATCTCTTTTTTTAATTGGTCATGTAACCAAAGACGGTGTTGTTGCCGGTCCAAAACTTTTGGAACACATGGTTGATACTGTTATATATTTTGAGGGAGACCATACCCATTTGTATCGGATGCTTCGTGCTAACAAAAACAGATTCGGGTCGGTTTCAGAAATCGGACTGTTTGAAATGCGGCAGGAAGGACTTGTTGAAGTTAGTAACCCGTCATCGCTTTTTCTCTCGGAGAAATATCAAGAACAGCGAAGCGGGGCAGTTGTGACTGCCTTGTGTGAGGGGAGCCGTCCTATTTTAGTTGAAATGCAGGCACTTGTAACAGCAGCGAACTACGGCAATCCCCAAAGAGTTGCCGGAGGTATCGACAACAAACGTTTAGCTTTGTTATTGGCTATTTTGGAAAAACGATGCGGTTATCCGATGGGAACAAACGATGTTTTTGTAAACCCTGCCGGAGGACTTAAAATAGCGGAACCGTCAGTTGATTTAGCATTGATAGTATCTATTGTTTCTTCGCTACTTAATAAACCGATAGACCCATATACACTGGTATTTGGTGAGGTCGGCTTGTCGGGTGAAGTGCGTGGGGTTTCGCTTGCCGACAGACGAATCAACGAAGCAGAGAAAATGGGATTCAAAAAAGTCTTGCTTCCAAAATCAAACATTTCAAAAACTACTGAGAGTAAAATTGAACTTATTGGTGTCGAAAATCTACAAATTGCAATTGAGAGTTTGTTTAATTAAAAAGTTTTGTCAAAACCATAACATAATTTGTAGGGCGGAACTCTTTAGCAGTTCCGCCATAATTGTCAGAACCACTAAAGGGTTCTGACCTACTACTTGGAAAAATAAAATGGAAAAAATATATACACATATATCATCCGATGGTTCGGCACGACGTGGCGAAGTAACTACTGCACATGGGAAAATTCAAACTCCTGCCTTTATGCCTGTCGGAACTTCGGGGGCGGTGAAAGCTCTTATCTCATCCGATTTGGAAGAGTGCGGTGCTGAAATAATTCTGGGGAATACCTATCATTTGTATCTTCGACCCGGTGTTGAAGTCATAAAAAAGATGGGTGGACTGGCTAAGTTTAACTCATGGAATAAACCCACTCTGACTGATTCGGGTGGTTTTCAAATTTTTTCTCTGCGTGATATTTCCAAAATAACCGATGAGGGAGTTAAGTTTCAGTCGCATATTGACGGTTCTTATCACATGTTCACGCCTGAGTCTGTTATGGAAATCGAGCATGCAATCGGTGCCGATATTATCATGGCGTTTGACCAATGTGTGCCGTATCCTGCCGATGAAAAACTTGCCCGCCATGGTGTCAACAGAACATTCGATTGGGCAAAACGATGCCTTGCAAAACATACCGAATTATCCGAAAAAAATGATTCTGAGTTTGTAGGGCGGAACTCTTCAGCAGTTCCGCCATTCTTGTCAGAACCACTAAAGGGTTCTGACCTACAAGATTCAGTAGGGCGGGATCCCC
This sequence comes from uncultured candidate division Zixibacteria bacterium, assembly GCA_937900185.1. Taxonomy (GTDB): domain Bacteria; phylum Zixibacteria; class MSB-5A5; order GN15; family FEB-12; genus QQUK01. Next base: position 11,059 of record CALCCW010000209.1, read on the forward strand.
GTGATCCCGCCTCTGATGGCAGTATCACAGAGATGCTGCCCTACAATTTACTCTTTGGAATCGTTCAGGGTTCTACATATAAAGACCTGCGTACACAATCGGCTGAACAGATTGTCTCGCTTGATTTCCCCGGTAATGCAATCGGCGGGTTGTCTGTTGGGGAACCAAAAGATGAAATGGAAGAGATGCTTGCTCATACAATTCAATATCTTCCGAAAGACAAACCTCGTTATTTGATGGGAGTCGGGTATCCCGAAGATTTACTGATGGCGGTATCGCATGGCGTTGATATGTTTGACTGTGTCCTACCGACTCGCAATGCTCGGACGGGCTATGTGTTTACCTCGGAGGGACCTCTTATT
>CALCCW010000210.1:0-6163 GCA_937900185.1 uncultured candidate division Zixibacteria bacterium
TGGAGTTCAGACGTGTGCTCTTCCGATCTCCCTACCAAAGATATCGTATCAATAATTTGCTCATATCTTTCTACACTGGATTCCTGACTTCGGGCTTGTTGATAAACTTCTAAATTAGGAACATACTTCGACTCCGCTCAGCATGACATATTATAAGTTGTTGTGTTTCAAGTCACCCTGAGCGGAGTCGAAGGGTCTTGAAACATATTTTGGACTTTTTCAACAAGCCTCTTCGACGGAAAGGAGTTCTGAAGAATTCAAATAATATTTTGATTTTAAAAAGTTAGTTTTGTAGGGTTCTTATACCCACCTATCGGCGACGACAAAACATTGTGCAATCTTTAGGTTGAGGCATGCCTTATTCTAAAAGACAAAAACACCCCCGACCCCTCTTAAAGGGGGGTTTCTTATACCTATTTTGTTTTGAAGTTCATGGACAGAATTTTTATTTCGGTCATATCCTCAATAGAATAACGAATTCCTTCACGACCTAAACCGGATTTTTTTACGCCGCCGTACGGCTGATGGTCAGCTCGAAACGTTGGGATGTCATTGACAACAACACCTCCTGTTTGAATATTTTTAAACGCATAAAAAACATCATCCATACGATTGGTAAAAATCCCCGCCTGCAGACCATATTCCGAGTTATTGATTTCATCAACGACTTTTTTGAAACTTTTATATTTGTCAATAACGACAAGCGGTGCAAACGCCTCTTTGGAACAAACATCCATTGATGTCTTTACATTAGTAAGCACCGTAGGTTCTAAGACAGACCCGTTTTTCTTTCCGCCTGTCACAATTTTGGCTCCTTGTTTGACAGCATCTTTGATAGTGCGGATAGTTTCCTCGACGGCTTTATTTGTTACCATGGCACCGATGTCAGTATCTTTTTTCATTGGGTCACCGACTTTGAGTTTTTTCACTTTTGATTTAAACATTTTCAAGAATTTATCATAGACATTTTCATGGACATAAATTCGCTGTACCGAAATACATGATTGTCCTGCTGAAGCAAAGCCCCCATAGAGCAAACGAGTTGTTGCAAAATCTAAATCGGCATCATCGGCAACGGCAACTCCGGCATTACCACCAAGTTCTAAAACAACTTGTTTACTTCCTGAATTATTTTTTATCCACCAACCGACTTCGGATGAGCCTGTGAATGTAACCAGTTTTACTCGGTCGTCTTTTAAGAGTGGCGTTGCTTCTTCTGCTGACCCCGGTAAAATAGAAACGGCACCTTTGGGCAAGTCAGTTTTATCAATAATCTCAGCAAGCATCAATGCGACAAGCGGAGTTGAAGTAGCTGGTTTTAAAACTATAGTATTCCCCGATGCAATAGCCGGACCAATTTTGTGAGCAACAAGATTAAGAGGAAAATTAAATGGTGAGATACCGGCTATCACTCCCATCGGAAACCGTCGGACTAACCCCATACGAGTTTCTGCCCCGGGCTGCCAGTCAAGGTCAACAATTTCACCACCGATTCGTTTGGCTTCTTCTGCGGCAACTCGGAATACAGAGATTGAACGGAGAACCTCGCCACGTGAATCTTTGTATGCTTTGCCCAATTCATTTACCATAGTAGTTGTAAACTTTTCAATGTTTTTTTCGATACTATCTGCTATTTGATGACAGATTTTTTCACGTGCATACGACGGAAGCTCTTTTGTCTGAGCAAAAGCTTTTTGTGCTTCTGTGATTGCTTTGGTGTAGTCATTTTTTGATGCTGCCGCACAGACACCTACAAGTTTATTATCATAAGGTGAGCGAACTTCAATTCTGTTTGAACGGTCGACCCATTTGCCGCCAAGATACATTTTATATTTTTTAGCCATGATTTAATCCTTTATTCTTATATAGGACAGACAAGCTGTCCAAAATTTTTATCAGTTTTATATTTTCTCTATAATCAACAGGGCAGTCAATAACAACCGTTTTATTCATTTTTAACGCTTTAGAAGACATTTATGAGTAATTTTACACTTATTATCTTCAATTACTACTTTATAATCAACAGACTGCTTTTAATAACTATTGCTGCTCAAAGTATAGGAAGTTTCCAATATATATCAGGAATAATCTATAAATTCTTTAATATTAAAGTATAAAAAAAGCCTCATTATACAATAGATAGTATTTCTTTAAAAAGATAACAGATTGTCCGATAAACAAATAGGATATTATTTGTTATACTTATTATTTTTTCTATAAGCTTGGTATGAAATTTACTCTTATAAAAAGGTAATTAGATAAAGGAATTGTAATGAATATGGAAAAATTAAAAGAAGATAAAGGGATATCGCTATTAGAGGTACTTGTAGCCATGATAATACTTGGCATGGCTTTATTAGTACTTTTAAATATGTCGATGGTCGCCTTAGATGGAAATGACTGGTCCAACAAAACAACAACTGCCACGCAGGCAATGCAGGAAAAATTAGAACAATTAAGAAACATTCCTATTTTAACTTCCAGTGCAAGCGGTACCGATACAACAGCAGGTGTTCAACGGGTTTGGACTGTTTCTAATGTTGCTCAACATCTAAAACAAGTCGATGTTACGGTTTATTGGACAGATATTCGCGGTGATGTAGCATCAAGCAGTATAACATCATACATAAAAACCGATTCTTTATAAAGAGGTGAATCATGAAAAAGATAATGAAAAATGCTAAGGGGTTCACCTTGCTGGAAACTCTGATATCTCTTGTTATAACCGGTATTGTGACAGCATCAATAATGAATGTCTACTTAACCTCACATGAGAATTATATTATTCAAGAAGATATTACTGATATTCAGCAAAACGCTCGTGCGTCAATAGATGAACTTGCTCGTCAGATACGTTTGGCAGGATATGAACTTCCTTTAGGGCTTCAAGGTATCGAAGCTTATAATACCAATCCTGATACTATTGTATTAACTTATCAGAATTCAGGTTGTGATACATATTTGTCAGCCCCTATGCCTCAGCCATCAGCTGAATTAAAGTGTGGATCTGATATTTCCTGCTTTTATGATGGACAATGGATTTTTATCTATGATGCCGATTCAGCAAAAGGTGAATGGTTTGAAATTACGCAAGTGCAATCAGCAGCACTGCATATTCAACATAACACTATGACACTTTCAAGAACTTATGATGTCAATGCATTAGTATTGGCAATGACTCAAGTGAAATTTTATATAGACAATACCACCGATCCGAATCATCCTAAATTGATGACCCAAGTTATGGGATCATCGCCCCAAATATACGCTGATAATGTATATGATTTACAATTTCAATATGGTCTCAAAAATGGTATGATAGTTGATGTGCCTCCAATAACCGAAAATATTCGAGAAGTAAATATATCTCTTTCGGCACGTTCAAACCGTCCGGAGCTTGATGATGAAGGTGGAGAAACTTATCGTGACCGTACATTTACAACTTCGGTCTTTTTGCGAAATATTGGTATATAGGAAAGTTGAGGAATAAAATGAAACAAAAACAGATACTAAAATCAGAAAAAGGGTTTGCTGCTCTTATTGCTTTAATCATGGTCGGCATGTTAACCCTTATCGGTTTGGCGGCAATGTCTACATCTGATGATGAAGTAACTATCACCGGTAATGAACTTCAGGAAACAAGAGCATTTTATGCCGCTGAAGCAGCTCTTGAAGCAGCTGCAGCCCGACTTCATTTCCTTTCTGATTCAGTTGGGACAATAACAACTACAATGCCTGAGGGCTCAGGAGAATTAAATGGATCTGAATTCTCGTATGAAACCGTTGATCTAGGTCCGGTTGAAGTAAAAACATTAAGCAACGGTACTCTTGCAGGACTGCATGCACAAGTAAAATCGTATGCAATGCTTGCAACCGCTGTGAATAATACCGACAAAGCATCGGTACAACTTTCCCAGACTTTTGAACGAGCTTTAGTACCAATATTTCAGTTTGCTGTTTTCTACGGCAATGATTTAGAAATTGCCCCGGGACCGACTATGTCACTTCTTGGACGAGTTCATTCAAACGGTTCTCTCTGGCTGCAGGCAGGTAATACTCTTAATATAGATAGTTATGTGACAGCATCAGGAACTATTCACCATGGACGTAAAGGTGCCGGGGGTGTTTCAAATGGAGATGTAAGAATAAAAGATGGTTCCGGTAATTATGTCAGCATGAAAGAAGGCTCAGGTTGGCTTGATGCAGATGATGCTAATTGGTATGACTCATCTATTGCTCGTTGGAACGGACGAGTACAAGATTCTACTCACGGACAGGAAGAACTTCATGTTCCGCTTAATGGTACTGATGATGCTCATAAACTAATCGAACGGGCAGCCGGAAACTCTGATTCTTATGAGAACAAAGCAACACTAAAGTTCATTGACGGTCAGGCTTTACAACTTATTGGCGGTGTATGGAACGATGTTACCGCAGATATGACATCTAAAGGAATTATTAATAAAGTAAATAATAAGTTTTATGATCAACGAGACACAAAATGGGTTGATGTAACAGAATTTGATGTGAGTAAATTATATTCAGAAGGATATGCACCTTCAAATGGAGTAGTTTATTTTGCTGATAATGTTGGTGATTTTCCTGCTCTAAGAATCAACAATGGCTCCGAATTGGGTGCTCCCTTAACAATTGCTTCTGAAAATCCGGTATACACTCACGGCGACTTTAATTCGGTAAATAAAAAACCGGCATCTATTATGGGAGATGCTGTAACATTTTTATCAAGTGCTTTTGATGATTCAAAAAGTAATTTATATAAAAGTAATCGGGTAGCAGTAGCCACAAAAGTAAATGCTTCCATAATGACCGGCAATATTGAGACAACATCTTCTAACTACAATGGTGGTTTTGAAAATCTTCCAAGATTTTTAGAAGTTTGGTCAGGTAAAAGTTTTACATGGACAGGTTCTATGGTAAATCTTTGGTATGCTCAACAAGCAAACTCCACATGGAATGGTTCCTATTATTCACCACCTATCAGGGACTGGTCTTATGACAGCGATTTAGACGACCCTGCTAATCTTCCGCCTGAATCACCGGTTGTACGAGTATTTCAAAGAACGGGTTGGAATGAAACTGATGTTGGATATGCGAACTCAAAACAAAATCGTTATCAGTATCAAACAGGAATTTAATAGAATAATCCATAATATTAAAAAAAACGAAACTGTCATGGTTTCGTTTTTTTTTATTCAATTAAGATATCAAACGGCATACGGGTATAAAATTGATTTGGTTCAAATAGCTTCAAATCGTCAGCCAGTATATTGCTTACTGATTTTGATTTAAACAATCTTGCTGCTGATGAGAATAGAGAAGCCCCCGGCAGAATTATAAATGGTTTTTTTTGTGGATAAATTTCTATTTGATAATCTTTAAATTTTTCATGTTCAGCAATATAATCAACAGCATCTTTAAAACCGCCAATCTTATCGACTAAACCATTCTCTTTTGCTTCACTTCCTGTCCAAACTTTACCTTGTGAGAGATTGTTTATAGAATCTGACGGAAGTGATCTGTTTGCTGCTACCAACTCAACAAAATGGTCGTACATACTTTTTAATTGATAAAAATATTTATCTCGTTCTTCTTGAGTAAAAGGTTTAATCTGCGAAAGCATCCCTGAAAATTTTCCGCGAGTATACAGCTCTTTGTTTAGAGATATTTTTTTGTGTAATTCACTTAAGTCAATCTTGCCCCCAAAGATTCCGACAGAACCGGTTATCGTAGCTCTATTGGCAAACAACGTTTTACCTGCCATCGCAAAATAATAGCCTCCTGATGCGGCAACATTTCCCATTGAAATTGTCAAAGGAATTTTAGAGCTTTTCTTGGCAAATGCATGATAAATCTCCTCCCCTGCCAATGCTGCTCCTCCGGGTGAATTGACTCTTAAGAGAATTGCTTTAGTACGTTTATTTTGCATTGCTTGATGTAGTGCTGTTTTCATCATTGATGGTGTCACATCTGATTTGCCAGAAAATATTGAACTCTGTCCATCCGGTTGAACTTCACCCTGTGCAACAATCACAGCAATTACCGGTTTTTCATCCCAAGAATCATATACTATAGTGTCCTTGTGATAGGCACCCATTGTAATTTCATGTTTATTTTTCTCTATCAAATTCGGGAAAACATCTTT
>CALCCW010000211.1:0-9874 GCA_937900185.1 uncultured candidate division Zixibacteria bacterium
TCTGATAAAGCTTACAATAGTATCGGTTTCTTCAGATGAAAGGTACGCCCCATGAATACGAACAGCATCAGGCTGACCTGAATCAAGGAAAAGCATATCACCATTTCCAAGTAGTTTTTCTGCTCCGTTACCATCTAAAATTGTACGGGAATCAACTTTTGTAGAAACCTGAAATGCGATCCTTGCCGGGAAATTTGCTTTTATCAAACCGGTGATAACATCAACAGAAGGTCTTTGTGTTGCCAATATCAGATGAATCCCTACCGCACGTGACATTTGGGCTAAACGTGTAATAAGCAGTTCTATCTTAGATGATGTAGCCGACATCATCAAGTCTGCCAACTCATCAACACATATTATAATATATGGAATTTTCTTTTCAACGTCGGTTTGTTTGGCATTGTAGTCGGCAATGTTTCGAACCGAAGCATTTGCTAATTTTTTATATCTGCGTTCCATCTCAACCACTGCATCGGCTAATACTTTTTCGGCTCGTCTTGGTTTTGTGACAACAGGTCGTCCCAAATGAGGAATTCCGGCATAGACAGATAGCTCAAGCATTTTGGGGTCGATAAATATAAAACGAACTTGATGAGGATGCAGTCGATATAAAAACGACGTAATCATCACATTGAGACCAACAGACTTCCCCGAACCGGTGGCACCTGCTACTAATAAGTGAGGCATTTGGGCAAGATCTGCAATAAAAGGTTTCCCCGATGTTGTCTTACCGAGAGCCATTGGTAAAATATGTCTGGCATTTTTGAATTCAGGTTCATCTATAATATCTTTCAAATAAACCATTTGGGGATTCCTATTAGGAATTTCCACTCCAACAGCAGCTTTCCCCGGTATTGGTGCTATGATACGAATACGTTTTGCTTTTAAAGCCAAAGCGAGGTCGTCGGCTAAATTCACTATCTGATTTATCTTAATTCCAACCCCGGGTTTAAATTCAAATCTGGTAATAATCGGTCCCGGGTAGTACGTAATTTCCCCGTCAACACGCACACCAAATGTCTCCAAAGTTTCTTTTAACATCTGAGAAGTAAATTTTAACTCCTCATGATTTACTTCTTCAGCAGTATGAGGGTTTTCGGTCAGAAATTCAATTTTGGGATACAGATATGTCAACGAATCCATCTGTAGCTGTTCAGCTGTCTTTCCTGTTGTACTTTTTGATTTCTTTTGTCTTTGCGTAGAGGTATCATTCTCCGGCGATGAGTCAATCGGACGAACAACTTCTTTTACTGCCTGAGCTTTTGATTTCGTTATAGATGGTTTTTTGGCGGCAAGCGATGGATACCTGTTGTCAAACTCTCCATCGTTTTCTTTAGGTGATGTTTTTGATTGAAATAAAGCTTTAATTTTTTCAAATGTAAACAGAGAGCCGACAGAACTAAACAATGATGTACCAAAATTCAATATTGGTTTTAGAGACGGAATAGAAATCTTTGATGCTATCAACGGCGTAATAGAAGTATAGACCATAAGCAGAATAATAATTACACCGGAAAGAATAATATACGAACCAAGCTCACCGACTAATTTGATATGAAACAAAGTTAATTTTTCAGTGAGAAATCCCCCAATAATGCCATTTTCTACTCCCAATGCTCGAGATGTCAAAATATGCACGTCATAAATCATCGACGACAAAAGCGATACGACAAACAATATCGAACTGTTCAATCTCAGCGTTTCCGATAATTCCGATTTAAATAAACGAAAAGAGAGAAGCAATAATCCAAGAGGGAGAAAATATGAAAGCCATCCCATAAATGTAAGTGTAAAAAATGAAAGATACGCTCCCAGCATCCCGCCTTGATTTTTATACATTGTCTGGTCAAAGGGACTAAGTTGAGACGAATCATCACTTATACGAATATCGTCAACAGCACGGTGTGTTACCAAAGCTACCAATAAAACAAGAGCCGCCAAGAAGAGCAGTACCCCAACAACTTTATAATTTTTTTGAACTTTATTTTTCTTTTTTTTTGCCATAATCAAAAGATAAAATCTATAAAACAGTTTACAAAAACAATATAAAAAGGCAGAGAAAAATTTCCCTGCCTTTCATAAATTTTTCAAAAGCAGTTTATTGTTTCTTAATAGCCTCTTTTAAATGTTTACCCGCTTTAAAAACCGGAACTTTTGTTGCCGGAATATCAATTTTGGCACCTGTTTGCGGGTTTCTGCCAATTCGTGCTTTTCTATTTGAGACAGAAAAAGTACCAAATCCTGAGAAACTTACTTTTTCACCCTTTTTTAAGTGAGTAGTAACAGTACCCATAAATGTGTCAAGTGCTTCAGCAGCTTGTTTTTTCGTAATCCCTGACGTTTCAGCCATTTTTGCAATAACTTGATCTTTTGTCATTTTATCCCCTTCCATGGGAAATGAACGTTATACATTTATTTTACATTGATAAAAAAGAGGATTTATCAAAATCTGTCAACTAAAATAATCCAATAAAACAGCGTAAAATCAGCCTTTATTAGCGATTGAATGTCTGTGTTGTGAAAGTTCCATAGTTATTGTCGAGCTTTATTTCTGGAAGTTGTGTCACGAATAATTTAAACCCAAATCCTCTGTTTGTCCCAATTGGCACCCAATAAAGTGAACCTGTCCAGCAATGAAGTTTACGGGTAATATTTACTGAATTATTAATAGTCAATTTGCGGAAAATATCATACCGCTGAGAATACCTAATTGCTGTCGAGGGGGTCAATTTGAAATTTAGGTTAAATGTCACAAAACTGCTTTTTTTCCAACTTTCTTTAACTCCGCTTTCTTGATAGTTATAATCTGCTGTAAAAGACCAGTTTGAGCCGACCTGATTTTGAGAAGTGAGTTCTGATTTTGTTTGTTTCCCTTGTGGAATTTTGTAGTCATCATCAAAAAAGAATTTATTGCCCGCAAGCCGAAATGATGCTCTCATCGTAAATGACAACAACTGAGGTGACCAAAATTGTTCTGATGAGTCAGTAACATTATAAAAAGTGTGACTCATAGAACCTGAAAAAGATGAAATTATTGGCAATGCTGATGAATTAAAAGTTGTATTTAGATTTGATATGGGTCTGCTGTCTTCTTCAAGATTATAACCAAAACTTGAATTTATTGAAATAAGGTCTAAAACTTTTTCTTGTTCACCATTTCTAACTTTTGCTTGAAATAACTGTCTAAGTGAAAAACTAAGGTTTCTTCTTTTAGTACTCGATGATCCAACACCGGTATACGCTTTAACTTCCGGATTCTTATTATTAATTTCAGGAGTATATGAAAAGCTTGCTGATGGGGTCAAGACATGACGAAGCCCTAACAGACCAAAGATTTTCGGATAAATAGTGCCATACAACTTTGTATTTGCCGACACATTTGCACTATATGAATATGAACGATAAATTTTTGAGGCATCTATATCAGCATAAATTGACTGGTCAGTTTCAAATACCTTGACCCACGTTTCTTTGTAACCGACACTTGGAATAATATTTAGAACATTTCCCAATTTCAACTGAGGCAGTTTTAATGACGGACTATGCGTCATAACAGCATATCTTTTTCGAGTACGGTATACTCCAGTTGAATCTATTGTCATAGTAGTATCAGATGTCAAACTGTCAACTGTAAATGTAGTGTCTACGACAAGATTAGCGTATGACAATGATCTATTGGAAAAATGCTGTAATGTCGGCTGATATCGGACATAGATTGAATTATAAAATTTTTGTTTAAGTTTCCCCTCACTGTTTCTTTTTCCTGCTCCAAAAGGATAGAGCGACGGAAGAGAAAGTGTGAGACTCGGAAGCAAGTCGGCACGAGTTTCAGTATCTAAATTAACCGTATGTGAAACAGAACCGCTGAGTGCCACTGTTTTGCTGAATCTTTTTGAAAATGATAATTGTGATCGAACTGAACGGTTCAACCGCTCTGCAAGGTTCTGTGTAAAGTCCGCTTGATATCTTGAATCAGACTGGAAACTTCCTGTAGCATTGATGTTAAAATTGGGAGAAAATGTCTGACGGTATGCCCCGCTCACAGTCCATCTCGGTTCTTTCACTTCCTGTGCAGTACCATAATCATATCGTGTCGTACGAGAATAGTTTCCGTCAAGATACCCACTTAAGACATATCTTTTGTTAAAATTAACTCTCCCGTAAAAATTTATTCGTCTGCTTTCTTCATAATAATCAAAGGCACCTTTTACATCGTAATATTCCGATGCCGCCCAATAGTATCCGACATTTTTAACATATCTTTCTCCCCGTTCAAATTTCCCGAACGAAAAAGGCAGCAAACCTGAATGCCGTCCTTTTTCTAAAGGAAATACATAATAAGGAAGTATCAATATCGGAATAGATTCTATATAAAAAATTACCGGTTTTGCAATCAGACGTTTCCCCTCAATCATTTTCATATTATTTGACTTAAAGTGATAATGCGGTTCATCAGCATCACAGGTAGTGTACCGTCCCTCCTGCACATAATAAATATCCTTCTGCTCACGATAGAGCTTCTTGCCGTAATACAAGCCTTCAGTATAATCTGTCTTAGTTTGAATTATTCTGCCTTTTTCTGTATCAATAGAATACAAAAGATAATTTCCAAGAATCTCTTCATTACCGTCTTTTAGAATCACCGGAATTATATTCGGTTGAATTTGATTTGACAGATAATATGGATTGACAACTGTATCTGCCTCTACATCAGCAGAAAATGCTTCAATTAAATTCCTTTTAGTATCAAATTCGATAAAATAAGCATCCAAAGCAACCACACCGGATTTCACATGTGCTTTTTCTTTTAAAGTTATTAAAGAATCGTTCAGGGCATATTCAATGTTATTAGAGTTATAATCAATTGTGTCAACAATCTGAACCACATTGGAATCAACTATTTGATTCTTCCCTGACAAATATTGCCCTTGGGAACCGCCTCTTACAATAATTGTCTGCAGCTCTTCGTTTTGAACTAAGAATTTAATAGTATCTCCCGAAACACTGTTTTCCTGAAAATCATTTCTTCCTTGTGTCGATGGATAATACCATGAGTATGCCTGCCCATAACACAAAATATTATCAAGCAGTCCATTTGTAAAATACAGAAAAATCCTTTTCCCTGACAAAATTGATTCGTCATAATATCCTTTGACAGAGTCGACCGGTTCCTTAAAAACGGCACGAGCAGAATCAAATACATCGATAAACTCAATTTGATTATTTGAAAGATGTATTGTAATAAGTTCTCCGGAAATAACCGACTCTCCTTTTTGTATTGTCGGTTTTTCAAAAAGGTCTAAGAGACTCCCATCTGATTTCATCTTTGCACAATTAGAGTGTGATGAAAATTCCTTAGATGATATTTTCACATCTCCATACGCTTCGGCTTCCCTGGTAAGAGCATTATAATCTATCCTATCACCCATAATTTCATACATTTTGGCAGTATCAGGATAATTTAGATACATGAGAGGTCGGTTTTCCATATAAAAATAATTTCCGCTCTCATCAATGAATGCGTAGTTCCCAACAGCAAAAACAGAATCTTTGTATGACCACAGTTCGACATTTTCACCAAGTGCCTGATATTCACCTTTCCCCATATCATAAAAAACGGAATCTGCTTTCATATAATATTTTTCATCATCAACCACAACTGAACCATTAAGCTGCACATCCTGCCCCTTAAGCCATTTTGCCGAGTCACAATAGATATCCCCCGTCTCGGTTACAAAATGCACATTACCGATGACATAGGTAACATAGCTGTCCCCCACATACTGAACTTCAAATTGATCAGAATGCTCCAGCACAAGCGACTCTTTGGCAGAAAGAGACACTGTTATAAGTAATAAAAAAATAAAAAATAGTTTGTTATTTTTCATTATTCCCCAAAGAAATTATTTCTTTGATATTTGTCTTATACATATCAAAATCATTTTCTAAAACTCCGCCCAGTTGAGCGATGTTTTTGTTCCCACCGCCTTTTAATTCTGTCATAGCTGAGAGTTCTTTGGCAATATCTCCGGCATTACGTTTAATTGTCTTGGCACAACTTATAATGATTTTATCATTATACAAAATAACAGCAATTCCGTTACATTTTTCTGCAAGTTCTAAAACAAACTGATTCATAATATTTTTATCAAAACGGTTTTCAATAGAAAATATAGTTTGTACATCGGCAACCATTTCTGATTTTTTGAGCAGTTCGTGTATCTTGTGAGGTATAAGTTCTTTTTGATATAAAGTAATATCCCGTTTCAGAAATTTGTTTGTCTCAACTAATTTTTGAAAATGAGCTTCTATATCATGTACCGAACATGTTAATTTATTGGATATCGCTTTGCTGACATTAAAACAAGTTCTGTAATCATCGATTGCCTGTTGTCCGCATAAAAAATAAACAGCTGTACGACCTCTGATTTTTTCAGTTGAAATTATTTTAATCAGTTGAATTTCAGCAGTAGAATTAACATGAGTTCCGCCACAGGCAGTACATTCAAAATCATCAATCTGTATCAATCTAATTTCACCGGAACGTTTTGGAGGTTTTCTTAAATTATATTTTGAAACATTATTAGAATTAGCAAAAATAACTTCAACTTTTCGGTTCTCACTGATTACTTGATTTGACAATTTTTCTGCTTTTTGTAATTGGTCGTCAGATAATTCTTTGGTATCAAATTCAATGTTACCATAATTATCACCTAAATGCACTGACATTGTCACGAGATTATACAACCTATAAAATGACTGACTCAAAATATGCTGGGCGGAATGCTGTTGTTTATTTTTTAACCGTCTGTCATAATCAATCTGCCCTGAAACTATTTCCCCAACTTTACCAACTGCTGATTCTGTAATATGCTGAATTTCATCACCGTCAATAACATCAATTACAGGTATCTTTTGCAGGAGACCTACATCATGCTGCTGTCCCCCCGAAGTAGGATAAAATGCTGTTTTCTCTAAAATCGTAATATGCTTATTTTCGATTTTTTTAACATCTACAATTTTTGCTTTAAATGACAGTAAATTTGAATCGGTATAGTAAAGTCGTTTTGTTTTCATATTCAAACCAATTTAAGACATTTTATTTTTTAAAGAACCAACATTTTCAATTCGCACTTCTATTTCATCGCCTGATTTCATCGGAGCAATTTTTGCCGGAGTTCCGGTAGAGATTAAATCCCCCGGATACAAGGTCATCACCGATGAAATATATTCTATCAGAAATGGAATTTTAAAAATCATTTGTGCCGTCCGTCCCGATTGTATTGTTTCGCCATTTACAATTCCCTCTATAAGAATAGAGGAATAATCAACATTTTGCACAATATGCGGTCCTGTCGGACAAAATGTGTCAAACCCTTTTGCTCGGCTCCACTGACCGTCTTTTTTTTGTAAGTCTCGTGCAGTGACATCATTGACACAGGTAAACCCAAAGATATACTCATCGGCATTTTTTTCAGAGACATTCTTAGCAGTTTTTCCGATAACAACCCCTAACTCCGCTTCATAGTCTACCCGTTCAGATTGTTTGGGATGAATAATATTTTCGCCGCTGCCAATAATTGCTGAGGATGGTTTTAAAAATAGAAGCGGATTTTCCGGTGCTTCATCGGCTGAATATGATGCTGCCACATGGGCATGATAATTAAGCCCGACACAAATAATCTTTGACGGAACAACCGGTGCAATTTGTCTGATTGATGAAAGTTCATATTTGTCATCTGTTTCGATAATTTCATCCCATGGTGCTTTTGCAAGAACTGTTACTGTATCATTTTCAATCATACCAAACTGTGGTGTTTTGTTTTCTGCTGTATGAAAACGTATATATTTTTTCATATATCTTATTCCTTTATTTTTTTATAAATAACTTGTATTTTATGTAATAATCAACAAATATCAAACTTCTTTTAATTTCCAATGTCCGAGCCTAAACCAGTAAAAAAGAATCATGCTCTTTACTAAAGTTGTAATTGTCAATGTCCACCATACTCCGTTGATACCCCATCCTAAATTGAAACACAAATAATATGCCAGTGGAATTCGGGCAAGCGACCCCGGAATCATAACCACCATCGGCGGAATAGTATTACCCGCTCCGGAAAATGAGCCTTCAAGCACAATTTCAATTGCCATCGCAAATTGTGATATACCTAAGATAACCAGATAGTCAACCGCTATTGCTAAAACCTCGGCATCGTCGGTAAATATACCTGCAATATATTTTGGGAAAACGATAAAAAGAAATGTCATTACTAAAGTTAAAGAAACAGCCATTCCGATAGAACCATAGGCACACTTGGCGGCTCTTTCCGGTTTACCGGCACCCAAATTCTGCCCCACCAAAGTAGAGGCTGCCAGCGAGAAACCAAAACAGGTGAGATACGAAAAAGATTCCATACGATTTCCTATGCCCATAGCTGCCGCTGATGTCTCGCCGAAAGAGTGAACTATTTTTATCAAAAACCAATACACAATAACAAAAACCAATTGCTGAGTTGACATCGGCAGACCAATTTTCCCGATTTTCCATAATTCTTTTAATTTTGGTTTAATCTTAAGAAGATGATTAACGGAATACCCAAGTTTTCCTTTTAACAATAAAGCAGTTATTAATATCATTCCGATAAGCACTGAGACAGCTGTAGCAGTAGAGGCACCTGCCACACCAAGTTCAGGAAAAGGACCATACCCAAAAATAAATAGGGGGTCTAAAACCATATTAAAAAGAACTGCTATTGAACTGACTATTGTTGGTGTTTTGGTATCACCTGAAGCACGAAATGATGCGAAGATAGTTTCATTCCAAAAAAAGATAACACCGGAGATAAAGAAAATACGCAGATATGGAATTGCTAAACCTAATGTATCGGTTGATGAATCCATAAAAATAAGCAATTGAGGTGTAATCCAATATCCGATAAGCGAAAAGAAAACTCCCAAAAACAGAGCAAGTGCCAATCCCTGCTTGATATAATATGCTGCTTTATCAGTATCCTTTGCTCCCACAAAACGAGATACCAGTGCGGTCACTCCTATCGAAACGATAGTCATGAGTACAAATATAGTCCATATAACAACCATCGATGATGTCACCGCATCTTGAGCAGTAGCACCTAATTTACCAACCCAATAATAATCGGTGGTTGAAAGTGCAAACTCTAAAAGCATTCCCAAAACTACCGGAAAAGCGAGTTTTATTATTGCCTTTGAAATCGGACCATCGGTGATGTCGTTATCTGTTCTCATATTCTCTGTCATATTCGTTTCTATAGTAGATGTATGTATATGAAAAAACAGCTCATTATTCAAGCTGATTACATTCACAACTTGCTATTATTATATATTTTTAGTATAAATAGATATTGAAAATTAAATTTCATAAAATACTGGGAGTAAAATATGTTTAGGTGGAGAACAATCTGTTTTTTAATGGCAGCTTTATTTTTATCAGCTTCTGCAAATGCTGACAACACTAATGTTGACAAAAATAATAAATCGGAACAAAAAGAGAATCGCATTAAAAAATACAAAGACATCATTTTAAAAGAACATCTTTTATTATTTAATATTCAGGTTTCATCAATAAGCGGCACATTTGGGAAAGATATTAAGTATATAGATAATGCACCTTTCGCAAAATTAATATTCGGTGGGTTTGTCTCTTATGATAAAATGTATTCGTATAGATATGCAATAGGTGCTAACTTGGGGTATTTTATAAATGAAATTTCCGATATACGCTCTCATGCTTTTTCTTTTTCTGGAGATTTTTCATTTTATTTAAAAGGATATAAAAACTCCCCTACTTACTTTAAAACTGAAATAGGCTTTATCAAAGCAATAGCAAGATCGG
>CALCCW010000212.1:0-1671 GCA_937900185.1 uncultured candidate division Zixibacteria bacterium
ATCGGGAGATGTAACATAACGGGCGGCAGTAGATGGATCATTTGTTATCGGAGTAAATTGACAGGGGAGAGATTTTTTTATTTCATCTCCTGAAATATACTGGTCTGAGTTTTCTGATTTTAATTTTGTCGGCATGAATTCTATAAATCGTATATCAATTTTAAGCTTATTAGCAAACTGTATCAGGTTGTCAGCTTCATCATCGTTTGTTCCTCGAATGAGAACAGTATTGAGTTTTACTTTTGGGATATGTTTAGTAGCTTCAATGATACCATCAAGCATATCGTTATATTTGTTACGTCCTGTTACAGAGCAGAAACGATTTTCATCTAATGTGTCGATTGAGATATTAACAGAGTCAAGTCCGGCATCGGCTAATACCTTTGCTTTCTTTCTGAGAAGTATGGCATTAGAGGTCATGGCAGTATGTATATCAGAGTCGGTCTTTTTTACAAATTTTATCAGTTCGGGAAGCTGTTTGTAAAGTGTCGGCTCGCCTCCGGTAAATCGGATTTTTTCAACTCCTAATGAGTGAAGCAGCTTTATTGAATTCTGATAATTTTTAAAATTTTTCGTTACAAAAGTGTCATTCTCCTGCTGGGGAGGACGGCAATAAAAACAGTTGAGATTGCAGCTGTTTAACAGAGATATACGAAGATATTTAATGCGGTTAATCATTTTTGTTCTCCCGCAGTTGGATGCTTTTTAGATTGTGCGATTATATATAAACCAAGTGTGTCAATGGAATTTCTTTCAAAATGATTATCCGATAATTTACTTGAATCATCACCATACGATGCAATAACATGTTGTATTTTTTCTGTCTCAATTTCAGAGATATTTCTTGTGAGCAGGATTTTATCTATGTCTGAAAATTTATCTCCCTCTATAAGACAAATATCAAACTCCGAATTGATTGCTTTTTCAATTTTATTTTGTAAGGAATCATTGCTTTCAGAAAATATTGCAAATTCACCCGGGTTGACCGCAATTGTCAAACCTGCACCTGCTTTACGATGACGTTCGGAATCTTTGCCGACAGTGTCAAAAGAATGATGATGTGACGTATGTTTTTTTGACATGCATCTCAATCCTTTATCGGTGAGGTTTTGCAGTAATTGTTCAACCAGCGTTGTTTTGCCTGAATTTTTAGCTCCGATTATTGCGATACTATACATGCTCTCTCCTGATAGATTCAAAATCTTCGTGGTAGTTAACATTTCTCCAAGGGGAGATAGAAAGAGGAATATATTTTGCATTGATTTGTTTGAGGAAATCTCTCATCTTGAAATTACCAGTTTTTGTTGTCTCTACAAGAATAGGCAGGCACGATGTATGGTAAATACCACAGAGTGGCTGTATGCGGTTATTTATTTCGGCTCCTAAAAACTGTTCATCATTGTAAGAATCTAATATGTGCATAATAACATTCTTGTTTAAATCGTATAAATCGGAAGCGGTTATAAAACAATATTCAGCGGTGCAGTTCTCTAAAGCGGTTATAATTCCTGCCATCGGACCATCGGCAAGTTCAGAATCAATCAAAGTCGGATAGGGGAGATGTTTATATTTTTCTGTTGCTTTGGCAACTAATGAAGTTGAGGTAAAAAGATTATCACATGCAGAAATAGTTTTTTCAACCAGCGTTGTTTTGTTGATTTTAGTCAACAA
>CALCCW010000213.1:0-3620 GCA_937900185.1 uncultured candidate division Zixibacteria bacterium
ACACTAAAAGAACCAACCTCACAATTATACGATTTCGCAAATAATCGGTAATTTCTTCACATCTCTTAGGAAAAATATTCCTGTTATATACAATTGCCGTATTTTTTCTAATCTCATCTAATTCTTAATGTTATAGTCACACAACAACTTACATAAGGTAATGCTGTTTTGGCATACCCCTTGCTTTACAGTCGGGTGTGGAAAACTATAAATAGGATATTATGGAAAATAAAATAACACAATTTATCTTTAACAAAGTTGGTATTTCAAAGTCGCAGAAGTATCTCGATTTGGCAGCTTTAAAACATAAACTTGTTTCAGGTAATGTAGCCAATGTTTCAACACCGGGATACAAAGCTAAGGATTTTGATTTCCATAATGAATTTCAAAAAGCATCTGGAGCAGGAAATTCTTTACGTGGTGTTACAACTAATTCAAATCATATCCCTATTGGTCAGCATGAAGCAAAACCTCCCAAAATACATGCTGAAAAAGTACAAATTGGTGAAATGAATTCAGTGGATATTGATAAAGAGATTTCAAATCTTGCCCAAAATGAACTTTTGTATGAAGTTGGTGCCACATTGTTACAAAGGAAATTTGAAGGATTGCGAAAGGCAATCCAGAGTAAATAGGAGTTAAACTATGTCAGGATTATTAAATGCTATCGATGTTTCTTCACGCGGGTTATCAATCCAGCGCTCTAAAATGAACATTGTTGCAGAAAATATAGCAAATGCTGAAACAACTGAGACTGAAAAAGGCGGACCATACCGCCGTCAACATATCGCTGTCTCCGAAGATAAAGTAAGTACAAGTTTTAACTCTCAGCTTAAGCAAGCAGGTCTCAAATTAAAACAAACATCATCAGGACACATACAAAGCAGAGCTCAGGCAATGAGTGGTAATGCAGAAATCTCTGATGTAAGTATGAAAGTTGTTGAAGATGGTGCCGATTCATTTAAACTCGTGTATGACCCATCTCACCCCGATGCTGATTCTGACGGTTACGTAAAATATCCCGATATTGAAGTTGTTACAGAAATGGTAGATATGATGGCAGCCTCTCGTGCCTATGAAGCGAACACTGTCGCAATATCAACCGCCAAGAAAATGGTAGAACAAGCATTAGATATATAAAGAGGTAAAAGATGAAAATTAGCCCTATAGCAATTCAATCGTATCAGCAGGTGAATAACAGAAACAGCCAGTCAGCACAAAAAGTCGATGATGCAAATCTGTTAAAAGCTGATGAAAAAGTAACGATACAACCACAGGATTCGGGTGAATCAAAAGTAGCAGTAAAAGCTCAAAACTCGAGTTTTGCTGATTATCTGTCACCGGAAGAAAAAAATGTATTAGATATTCTGTTTAATCGTTTCAAAGACACCGAACGGTTTGGCGGAACTTTACAGGCTGATATGCCTCAAACAAAAGAAAACAGTTTAGGTCAAACGATAGATTTGAAAGTATAACATGACCCAAGCAATCGGAAATATAAATCGGTTAGTTCCCGGATTGATTGAACAAGCAGGTACAAACAAATCGGAACTGACAAAACCAACTGAAAATAAAGAAGCCGGTTTTACTGAAATCTTTAGCAATATGATTAACTCTGTTAATTCTATTCAAAAAGATTCTGTTCAAATACAGGAAGCATTTATGAACGGTGAACCGGTGGAACTGCACCAAATGATGATTAAGGTACAAGAAGCCGGAATCTCAATGGATCTGCTTCTTGAAGTTCGGAATAAACTTGTGAATGCGTATTCAGAAATTATGAGAATGCCAATATAAATTTTGATAAAGAAACCATGGACGGTTTTTAATGTTTTTAAATAGGATTTTAAATGGATAATATAAAACAATATTTTTCTAATCTCATGGATTACGTCAGCCGAATGACTGCATCACAGGTTATGATGCTATTTGGTGTTGTAGCCGGTTCGATTGTCGGAATTGTTCTTGTTGTCGGATGGCTTAGTAATGTCTCTTACTCTCCGCTTTATTCAAATCTTGACGAAAGTGAAGCCGGTGAGGTGACTGCCTATCTATCGGATCATAAAATTCAGTATAATTTATCTAACGGCGGGAAAACAATTGAAATTCCTACCGATGATGTGTATAAAACCCGTATTGCCTTAGCATCGCAAGGGTTGCCACGTGGCGGGAATATTGGATATTCTATATTTGATCAAAATAATTTAGGAATGACTGATTTTTTACAAAATTTAAATTTCAGGAGAGCACTTGAAGGTGAGCTTACTCGCACGATAATGGAACTTAACGAAATACAGGCAGCACGTGTTCATATTGTGATGCCAAAAGAACGACTTTTTAAAAAAGATAATAAAAATGCTACCGCATCGGTTGTCCTGAAACTTCGAGGGGGATCTTCAACATTAAGCAAACACCAAATTCAAGGTATCACGCATTTGGTGGCATCATCTGTTGAAGGTTTAAAACCAAGTAATATTTCAATAATTGATTATGATGGCAATCTACTTACTTCAGGTTCAGAAGAAGACCCGCTTGCGGGCTTATCATCATCACAACTTGAAGTTCGCAAACAAGTCGAATCGTATCTGCAGGATAAGGCACAATCCATGATGGATGATGTTTTAGGTGACGGTAAGTCTGTTATACGTGTTACTGCTGATTTGAATTTTCAACAGATTGAAAGAACATCAGAAGTATACGATGGTAATTCACCGGCAGTTCGTTCAGAAGAACGGGTAAAATCTACTCTGTCCTCAAGTGATAAATCTGATGAGACAAATGAAAGTTCTCAAGATAATAACAATGAAACGGTAACGACAAATTATGAATTAAATAAAACAGTCGAGCATTTGATTAACGCAGTAGGGTCAATAGATCGTGTTTCTATTGCTGTGATGATTGATGGTAACTATACGCCGCAGGAAAATGCTGATGGTGTGACCGAAATGATATATCAACCCCGTCCGCAGGAAGAGTTAGACCGTCTTTCAAGTATTGTAAAAAATGCTGTAGGTTTTGACTCTCAAAGAAATGATCAAATAGAAATGATAAATATTGCTTTTGATAAACAAGATCTAACAAGCCAGCAACAAATGCTTGATGGTATGTATCAACGTGAATTCTATACTGACGTAGCAAAAAAAGTAGGTTATTTCTTACTTATTGGGTTCTTGCTGTTATACTTTAAGAAAAAATCTAAAAAATTATTTGCCGCTATGTCAAAGATTGCTCCCCCTCCTCAAGTAATTCGTCAGCAGTCTGTTAGAAATACAGGAGGCAATAGTAATGAGGATGTTGAGACGTATGTTGAGCCAATAGCTGCCGAGAAACGTGAACCAAAATTAATTGACAAAATGCAGGAAACGGCAAAAGAAGAGCCGGAAGAAATCGCAAGAGTAATTAAAACAATGATGGTTGAATAATTATGGAATATGAATCACTAACCTCAGATCGGAAGAGCGTCGTGTAGGGAAAGAGTGTAGATCTCGGTGGTCGCCGTATCATTAAAAAAAAAATAGAATAAAAAAAAAAGAAAAGCAAGAAGAAAGGCACACAGTCTCCCCCTCTTGCAGTCGGGCTCCTGTGTTTCCTCGCTCTCCTAATCCACAGCGCACGTGCAC
>CALCCW010000214.1:0-3249 GCA_937900185.1 uncultured candidate division Zixibacteria bacterium
ACTATCCTATTTTCAATTCCCACTCGTATTCTTCTATTAGGAATGTTCAGACAATAATTGAAATAACAACAGAAGAATCAGTTAACGTTAGTGGTGACGCAAGTAATTTAGACAATATAGCATACCAAGCTTTCTTCAAAGAGATACAATCTTCAATAGAGGCAATCCAAAATGCGATGATTCTTTTAAATGATAAGAGACTATTACTTTCACCGATATTAGTAGAAACTGATGATATATGGAACTCCTCTCATACACTTGGCACGAAAGAATCAATTCCTCAGCCATTTTATGAACAAGGAGTCTTTAATGAAAATGATATGACAGAATTAAAAGAACTTTGCTTATTAATTAAATATAACACTAATAAGTCAATTGGAATAGGTTTACGTCGTATCACTTTCACAAACACTCGGAATTCGCCAGAAGATAAGTTACTTGATTTAATGATAGCTTTGGAAGCTTTAATACTTTCAGATTTAGGTAAATCAAAGTATCGAGGAGAATTATCTTTCCGTTTATCCCTCTGTATAGCAAAATTCATGGGTGAAAATATTGAAGAACAAAAAGACATATTTAAACTTGTTAAAGATTCTTATAACTCACGTAGCAACATAGTTCATGGCAACACTTTAAAAGAGAAAGACATCCTCAATGTAAAAAAGCTAGAGGAGTTGACAAAAAAAATAATGATAAAAATATTATTAGATAATATAGATTACAAGCAAGATGATTGGGAAAACCTTTTATTTGAATAAATAAATTCTCGTTTTTAAGTATTTCTACTTTGATTTTTCTAATACATCAATAAAAAGGCAGGTCTCAAAAGCGAGACCTGCCCTACAAACTTGTAGTAAATGTGAGGTTGAAGATTGGCAGACGAGGGCGTCTGCAATGCACTGAAAGCAGGTCTCAAAAGCGAGACCTGCCCTACAAACTTATTTCACAAACCGAACCCATTTTAGATTGGCAGATGGGTGGGAATGACATGTATAAAAAAATTCTATTTATTCAGACAGGGCAATGCCCTGTCACTTATCAGCCTCTAACTCTTTGAGCAGTTCGCGAGCGATGACAAGACGTTGGACTTCTGATGTTCCTTCACCAATCTCACACAACTTGACATCACGCCAAATTCGTTCGGCGGTATATTTACCGGTAATTATTCCAACTGAGCCAAGAATTTCAATAGCATGTTCGGCACATCGTCGACCAACTTCGGAAGCATACAATTTACATATAGCAGAATAGCGAGTGTATTTTTGTTTAGCATCTTTTCGTGCGGCACAATCATAAATAAGCAATCTGGCAGCCTCAAGCTCCATAGACATATCGGCAAGTTTATGCTGAATTGCTTGATTGTATGCTATCGGTTTCCCAAACTGTTTACGGTCGGCAGCATATTTTAAAGCAACATCCAAAGCACCCTGTCCCAATCCAAGTGCCATCGCTCCGATAGAAATTCGTCCGCCGTCAAGCGTGATTAACATCTGCTTGAACCCTTCTCCCTCTTTACCGAGCAGATTATCATCGGAAACAAACATATCATCAAAATGTAAGAATGCAGTATCAGAACCTCGGAGTCCTATTTTGTTTTCTTTTTTTCCGACAGCATATCCATCAGCATCTTTTTCTAAAATCAATGTCGTAATACGTCTATCATTGGCATCTTCTGAAGTTCTTGCAGTTCCGATAGTCGCAAAGGCAGTAGTTGCCGATGTTATCCAGCATTTAGAACCGTTTACTTCCCAACCTTTGTCAATTTTTTTGGCATAGGTACGAGTCCCACCGGCATCAGAGCCTGCATCCGGTTCTGAAAGACCAAAGGCAAGCAGTTCGCCTTTAGCGGCACGAGGTAAAAAACGTTGTTTCTGTTCATCGTTGCCAAAGGCTATGATTGGAAAAGTGCCAAGCGAATTATGAGCGGCGACAGTTATACCAGTTGAGCCGCATACACGGGAAAGTTCTTCGACAGCAATTGCATACGAGATTGTATCAATCGGTTTCCCGCTGTATTCTTCGGGGATAAAAACCGACAACAGACCTTTGTCAGTCAACGGCTGAATATGTTCATGTAAAAACCGCTGTTCTTCATCAAGTGTTTTGGCAAGCGGTTCAATTTGTTTTAAACAAAAATCTCTAATATCTTCTCTATATTCCAGATGTTTTTTTTCAAGCAACAGTTTACTCCTTCAATAAATCTTTTGAGATAACCATTTTTTGAGCTTCTGTAGTACCTTCATACAATTCGGTAACACGAGCATCTCGAAAATATCTTTCAACCGCATATTCTTTAATATACCCATACCCGCCATGAATCTGCACCGCTTCGTTACAGACAAAATTGGCAGCTTGAGTAGAGAATAATTTAGACATTGAACATTCCCGATGACAAGGTTCTCCGGCATCCTTTAATTGAGCAGCACGATAGCCCATAAGACGAGCAGCATCAATTTTTGTCTGCATATCGGCAAGTTTAAACTGAATTGCCTGAAAATTTGAAATCGGCTGATTGAACTGTTTTCTATCTTTGGAATATTGGAGAGCCTCATTAAATGCAGCTTGAGCAATTCCGATAGCTTGGAAAGAAACACCAATACGACCGGAGTTTAGAATTGTTACTGCTTGCCTAAAACCTTTACCAAGTTCACCACAGAGATTTTCTTTGGGAACTTTTACATCAACAAATGAAACCTCACGAGTATCGGATGCTTTGATTCCCATTTTTTTTTCGGGTACACCAAGGGTAACACCGTCAGCATCAGCATCAACAACAAAACAACTGAGACCTTTATAACCTGCCTCAGGGTCGGTTTTTGCAAAGACTATAAACAAACCGGCATACACTGCTGATGTAACAAAAGTTTTTGTCCCGTTTATAAGATAATGGTCGCCCTTATCTTCTGCTGATGTTGCGATTGATGCCACATCGGTACCTGCGTTAGGTTCGGTAAGACAATACGAGCCTATTTTTTCGCCGGCTGCCATAGCAGGCAGATATTTTTGTTTTAATTCATCAGAACCAAATGTTTTTAAGATTTCACAAGTAAGAGAATTATGCACCGACAGCATAATACCAAATCCGGCACATCCACCTGAAATTTCTTCAACAACTCCCATAAATGATGTTGTCGACAGTCCTAATCCGCCATATTCTTCGGGAACTATAAAACCAAAATATCCTAGATCGGAAGAGCGTCGTGTAGGGAAAGAGTGTAGATCCAGGTGGTCGCCGTATCATGACAAAAA
>CALCCW010000215.1:0-1254 GCA_937900185.1 uncultured candidate division Zixibacteria bacterium
GATACACCTTTTCTCTATGGAGAAAACTCATGAAAAAGATATTAGTTACCGGTGCCGGAGGATATATCGGTTCGGTATTAGTTCCCAAATTACTTTCTAAAAATTACAAAGTAACTGCGATTGACCGTTTCTTTTTCGGGTCTGATAAATTATCTCAAAATAAATCACTTCAGATTATACAAGATGATTCCAGAAAGATAACAAAAGAGTTTTTTAATAACGTTGATGCGGTCATAGATTTAGTGGCAATCTCAAACGACCCATCAGCAGAACTCTTTAAACAGCCGACAATTGAAATAAATGCTGAGAGCAGAATCAAAACAGCAGCCCTTGCCAAACAAAACGGTGTTAAACAGTATATTCTTCCTTCGAGTGCTTCTATTTATGGGTACCACGATGAACTTCTTGATGAAACCTGTCCGACCAATCCGCTTACTGTGTATGCCAAAGCAAATGAACAAGCTGAGCAGGGAGTCTTACCTTTTGCCGATGATAATTTTACTGTTACAGTTGTTCGACAGGCAACAGTTTATGGATTGTCGCCCCGCATGCGGTTTGATTTGGCTGTGAATGGGATGACCTATGGTTGTTTTAAGAACAAGAAGCTCCCGTTGATGCGGGATGGCTCCCAGTATCGACCGATGCTACATATACAGGATACGACTGATTTATTTTGTCAGCTTTTAGAAACAGACAGCTCTTTAATCAATGGGGAGATTTTTAATGTCGGCTCTGAAAAACATAATTTTCAAATCAAAGATTTAGCAGAAGAGATTGTTGGCATTGTCTCTGAATTTCTTGACGAAAAGATAGAAATAGAATGGTACGGTGACCCTGATATCAGAAGTTATCGACTTAATTTTGATAAAATTGAAACTAAACTTGGGTGGAAAGCAAAACGTAATTTAAAAGACGGTGTTATCGAAATATTACAAGCTTTGCAAAGTGGAAAACTTGTAAAAGATGATTCCTCTATCACTTTAGAATGGTATCAACAATTGGTAGAGTGGCATAAACGTATTAAAGAGTTGGAAAAATACGGCGGTATTTTGGATATCGAATAAATATGAAAAAAGTTTTGGTACTCGGAGCTGCCGGACAGCTCGGCACAGATATTGTTAAATTTATATCGTCAGATACAATCGAAATTATCCCAAGCAGACGTGCTGATTTGGATGCTGACAAAGATGAACCGAGCGAAGTCTTGTCAAAATACAAAGATTGTGATTATCTCATAAACTGTATTGCATATCA
>CALCCW010000216.1:0-4357 GCA_937900185.1 uncultured candidate division Zixibacteria bacterium
TTTTTCAAGCAGAAGACGGCATACGAGATATATCAGTGTGACTGGAGTTCAGACGTGTGCTCTTCCGATCTGATGGAAATCTTTGGAATGTGCCATGGTCTTTTATTTTTAAAACCATGTGGGGAAATATAGAAAAAGTTTCTGGATCAAATCAGTCAACTTGTCCCCCTGTTGCAATTCGACTTACTACTGAAGAATTAAAAACTGATTGTACTACAAAAGAAGCTTTATTCTTGGCTGGTTGGAACTATACAACAAGAAGGACTACAAATGGCAAAGATCGACCTCTTAGAGGTAATTCAACAAGATTAACCTTAGATAATCTTCCTGGAGCGAAAACTGAAGTTGAGCAACTACACAAAGAATGGGGCAAATTTGATAATAAGTCAATTATTGATACTAACTGTAATGCCGACAAAATTCTTGAGCATATTGCAAGTATTCAATCCCCTAAAATCATTCATCTTGCTTGCCATGGACAAGCATCTCACAGTCTATTGGGTGCACTTTGGTTACCTGGACCATGGGGTAGCGCTCCTTATTCCGTCTTACATTATGAACGAATACTTCGTATATTTTGGTCAAAATGTGAATTTATATTTATAAATGCATGTTTTGGAGCCTCAACTCTTCCGTTTATAGGCGGATCATCTTTAGGTATTCAAGAAGCATTTA
This sequence comes from uncultured candidate division Zixibacteria bacterium, assembly GCA_937900185.1. Classification (GTDB taxonomy): domain Bacteria; phylum Zixibacteria; class MSB-5A5; order GN15; family FEB-12; genus QQUK01. The sequence continues at coordinate 676 of CALCCW010000216.1, forward strand.
GAATTTGTGGTGCCAAACAAATGATTGGAGCCTTATGGCCGATTGATGATAATGTTGCAAAAAATTTCGCCCTGATATATTATTCTCAATTAGAACTACAAGGAGATTATCTCGAAGCATTTGATACTGCAAAAGAAATTTTATCAAAAAATCTAAATGATTATGAAATGGAAAGTTTGAATGCCTATGTCTTTTTGCTATTGTGAATTCTTAATATTTTCCATGGGTGCCCTGTCGGTACAAATTGAGAGGTTGAGGTATGCCTCAACCCTACAAAGATAATTTATTTACTCTACAATTATTGAATATTCAGAATTAGCCTCAACAGAACCAATACAAGCAGCAAAAACATCTTTTTCTTTGAGTTCTTTTTCAAATGCGACACAGTTTGATTCAGGGATTGAGATAAACAGCCCACCCGATGTTTGCGGGTCAAACAAAAGATGTTCAAAATCAGGGCTTATAGTGTCGGAGATAGAATACTTTCCCTCTAAAAATTCTTTATTGGAATAAGTACCGCCCGGTACCATCATTGCCTCGGCGAATTCTAAGACATTCGGCAGCAGTGGAAGTTTGTCGGCAAAAAGACGAATTGTCACATCGGACCCATCTGCCATTTCAAAAGCATGCCCCATCAAGCCATAGCCTGTAATATCTGTTACAGATGAGGGATTATGGTTTATCATTATTTCAGCAGCATTTTTGTTGAGTTCAACCATCTGTTCTGTAACCAATGTAATCAACTCATCAGAGGCAGCATTTCTTTTAATAGCTGTTGTGATAAGTCCGGTACCGAGTTTTTTGGTCAGGTAAATTTTGTCACCGATTTGAGCATTTGAATTTGAAAGCACTTTTGAAGGGTCAATCAATCCGGTAACCGAAACACCATATTTAAGTTCATTATCTTTTATAGAATGACCACCGACCACAACTGCTCCGGATTCTTCAATTTTTTCACTTCCGCCTCGTAAAATATCAGCAAGGATAGATGCCGGCAGTTTTGGGGGAAACCCGACAATACTCATAGCTGTAACCGGACGACCGCCCATAGCGTAGATATCAGAAAGAGCATTGGCAGCAGCTATTCTTCCGAAGCTGTATGGGTCATCAACAATCGGTGGGAAAAAATCAAGTGACTGCACTAATGCCAGATTTTCTGCTATTTTAAAAACTCCGGCATCATCGGCTTTGTTAAATCCAACAAGCAAATCAGGGTGATTTGATTGAGGGAGATCTTTGAGAGCTTCAGCCAAAAACTTTGGCGGTAATTTAGAAGCTCAACCGGCACAACTTACTTGAGCGGTTAATTTTATCTCGGCTTCTTTCCGTTTATCTTCCATGGTTGCTAAAGTACAGCGTTGTAATGAAATAGGCAATAAAAATATTACTGTTTTTATAACTATTGACAAAAATCGTCTAAATAGGTATACTTTCGCCCCAATAATGATTATATTATTAGGATAGGAAAATATAAATATGACTCATAAAGTAACTCTCATCCCCGGTGACGGTATTGGACCTGAAATAACAGAATCAGTTGTTCGGGTTATCGAGGCAGCCGGTGTTGATATCAAATGGGATAGACAATTAGCAGGGATTCCAGCTGTACAAGAATATGGTGTTTCTGTCCCCGATCAATGTTTAGATTCAATTAAAGAAAATAAAGTTGCTTTAAAAGGACCGTTGACAACTTTGGTTGGCAAAGGGTTCCGTTCTGCAAATGTTACATTGCGAAGAAAACTTGATCTGTATGCTAATCTTCGTCCGGTAAAAACTATTGGTGGTGTTCCCAGTCGGTTTGACAAAGTTGATTTGGTTATTGTAAGAGAAAATACCGAAGATTTATATTCTGGTATTGAAAATATTATTTCCCCCGGTGTAACACAGGCTATTAAAGTTGTCACCAAAGAAGCATCGGATAATATTTCCCGTTTTGCGTTTGAATATGCTATAGCAAATGGACGGAAAAAAATTACTCTCGTGCATAAAGCGAATATTATGAAAATATCAGATGGTCTCTTTTTGAGATCATTTGAAGAAGTCGCCGAAGATTATCCTGAAATAAAAGCCGAGGATAAAATTGTTGATGCTCTCTGTATGAACTTAGTCATTGACCCAACCCGGTTTGATGTGTTATTATTGGGCAATATGTTTGGAGATATTGTTTCAGATTTAGCAGCCGGATTAGTTGGCGGTTTAGGTGTTGTGCCGGGTGCCAATATTGGAAATGAATATGCTGTGTTTGAGGCGGTTCATGGTTCGGCACCGGACATTGCCGGAAAAAACATAGCCAATCCGACAGCCTTGATTTTTTCAGCACTTATGATGCTGCGTCATCTTAAAGAAGAAGATGCTGCTACTAAAATTTGGAAATCTATTGTGGTTACTCTTGCTATGGGGAATCATTTAACTAAAGACTTAGGCGGAACTCTTTCTACTACTGAATTTACCGACGAGCTTGTAAAAGAAATTTCAAGCCGTACATAATAATTACTTACCAATCCATACAGAGTAAAAACTTTGATTGGGAAAAAAATAAAATGAAAAATATATTGTCTCTCATATTTATTGCTCTATGCTGTGTTGCACCTGTTACATCCTTTGCAGCTGACTTTCAAGTTACAGTGTATCCCGATACTAATAAAGTTGATATTATATCTACATCCGTTGCTGATACAATTAATGTCATTTTAGACAACCTGTCTACAATTGAAATTACAGACTTTTATCTAACGGTCAATTCCGATAATTCTGTTTTTGTCTTAGAAACTAATGTTGACGGAATAACCGACCCTCTAATTGAGTATGAAATTTTCGATGGAGCTATCTACCCCAATCAGTTCTCGACTACTTTTATCATAGGAAATTTTACACAAACTACATCATTGAAGTTTTATACGTTAAATTCAAATAGTTTGCATATTACTTTTTGTGGAAAACAACCGTTTGCATTTTTTGGCATTATAGAACCTATTGTATCAAACTGCTGTATTGGTATGAGAGGTAACATGAATGGGGATTCGCAAGATATTATTAATGTTTCGGATTTAGTATATATTATAAATTATTCTTTTGGCAATCCTTCAGGTCCCCCACCCCCCTGTTTTGACGAAGCAGACGTAAACGTCTCGGGTACACTTGATATTTCAGATATTGTCTATCTTGTAAACTATATGTTTTCTTTGGAAGACAATATTCCTCCGGCTGACTGTCCTTAGTACTTTTTAGAAAGCAACATAGGAGAGAAGCAGTTTAATTCTATTGCTGTTGTCAGCCTTAGTTAAGTCTGATTATAAAAAAACCGATACGATTTTTCTTTTCGTATCGGTTTTATATAAATATAAAGCTTTAATCTATTTTTTTGGTTCGGGAATATCTTCTGTGATACCTGCTAAGTTTTTAGCTATCTCGACCTTTTTCTCAAGTTCGGAAAATGCTTTTATGAAAAGTTTGGCACCATCAGGTGAACCACCGCCATGCATACAACCGGGGACACCTCCCCCAAGAGTACACCATTCGACCAGCCGCGCCGCCCGAGTACGCGACTCAGCCGAATGTTTTGCTCTCATATATTTTTGAATCAGATGACCATATTTTTTTGAGTGGAAATCTTCATAAGAAGGCATACAACCTGTTTTGGCAATTCCACCGGCAATATCGTGAGCAATAACAGTAGTAACAT
>CALCCW010000217.1:0-8453 GCA_937900185.1 uncultured candidate division Zixibacteria bacterium
TCATCATCTTTTGTTCTTTTCTTTTTTTTTTAATGATACGGCGACCACCGAGATCTACACTCTTTCCCTACACGACGCTCTTCCGATCTATGCAATAATATCTATTAAAGGACTTATAGAAAACTCCGCCAATATTATATGTAAAAAATTTTCCCATACCGGTGAAATTAACGGCTCTCTCAGATTGTTTGCCAATAATGGTTTTATAGACGGAGCCGTCAAACGATCCGGTCTGTTTTTTTGTAATGAACTTAATATTGGCAAAAATGCCGTATTTGGTAAAGATGTCTATGCATATGGAAGTAATATAAACATTGAAGGAACCGTACATGGTAATGTTACTATTCACTCGGGTTCTTCTATAATTATTAGTTCCGGCATAACTGTCAATAATGAGGGAGTGTATATTTCCGGTACAATTGATGGTGATTTGACTGTTTATGCGAAAAAAATCCATATTGTTGCCCCTGCACTTATCAAAGGTAATTTTAAATATATCTCTGATAATCAAGCAGATATAGATATAAATTCCGGTGCAACAATCTTAGGCAGTACAACATGGGACCTGCCCGAAAAAGCTGAAGCTGATGAAGAAGAAACTCTCTTTTTGACAACAGTAAAATCAGGGTCTAAACTATTGGCAGCATTTTTATTTGGCATTCTTCTCATGCTTTTGGGCAAAAACTATATCAGCACTATGGTTTTTCAACTTCAGGAGCGTTTTGCAATTTCAGCAGCAGTTGGATTTATCTCATTGGCTGTGTTAGTCATTTTTGTAATCATTCTTATTCTGACGCTTATATTAATTATTGTTGGATTAACATTGATTTCAAAAGGAACTGTTGTTGGCGGTACAATTATATTGGCTCTCTCAACTATTATGATTCCGATTTCATCTGTTACTATTGTAACTGTGAGTACGATGATTTACAGCGGGAAAATTGTGTTAGCACTATTGTTAGGTTATACAATTATCCGTAAATTGAAAACTAATCCAAAATATCTCAGTAAGAGCCAACTCTTTTTAGGACTGCTTATAATGTATATTCTATTTGCTCTGCCTTATATAGGAACACTTCTCTTTATAATAATTTCAATAATAGGTGCCGGAGCAATAATTTTGGGAATAAAAGACTGTAATAAAGGACTTAAAAAAAACAAAATCAACGACCAAGCCGGTATCTAAAATTAGTAACCGGATGTAGTCCCTCTACCTCTGGGGTCAGATGCTCCTGTTTTAAAATGGGAGGGGTCAATATATATTATTTGTAAATCTGAATACGGCTGCCGTTCTTTTATTGTATATCCATACGATTCTAATTTGTTCTGAGTCTCTTTAGAAAATCTGTCTTTTTCAAGATACAAAATATCAGGAATCCATTGATGATGGAACCGTCCCAACGACGCTGCTTCTTGTACATTCAATTGAAACCTGGTAACATCTAAAATAGCTTGAGCAACCACTGTAATAATTTTAGAACCGCCCGGAGCTCCTAAAATCAAGAGGGGCTCATTATCTTTTAAAACGATAGTCGGTGACATGGATGACAGCATTCTTTTTTTTGGTTCAATTTTATTAGCTGCTCCGCCTATCAGCCCATACAAGTTCTGCTCCCCCGGTTTTACCGAAAAATCATCCATCTCATTGTTTAACAAAAAGCCAAAACCGTTCACAGCAAGCTTAGAGCCATAGGAACTGTTTAATGTATATGTAATCGAAACAAGATTTCCGTCTTTATCGGCAATAGAAAAATGGGTTGTTTCATCAGATTCAGCAGTCATCATACCGCCCGGAAGGATTTCATCAGAATTTTTTGCTTTACCAATCTCAATTTGCTTTCTCCTATTATTCAAATAATCATCTGACAATAATCTTTTGACAGGCACATTATAAAACAAAGGGTCGCCAAGATGTTTGGAGCGGTCAGCAAAAGCAAGTTTTGATACTTCGGAAAAAAGATTTATATATTCCGCCGAGTTGGGACTATATCGAGAAAAATCATACGGTTCCAACAATTTAAGAATCTGTCCAACAATAATACCGCCGGAACTTGGCGGAGCCATGCTGTAAATATCAAGTGAATCAAATGTAAAATGTATAGGTTCCCGCCACACAGAAGTGTACTCTGCCAAATCCTCTTGTGTTATAAGTCCACCGTAGGCAGCCATAGTTGCAGCTATTGAGTCGGCAATCTCCCCTTTGTAAAATCCGTCTCTGCCTTCAGCGGCGATACGGTACAACGCTTTGGCTAATTTTTTTTGTACAAAAAGATTATTTTCTGTAACTGTTTGATTATTTGGAAAAAATATTTCTGCACTTGTTGGAAATTTTGTTAAGACTTCTCTGTTGTCTCGTAAAGAAGATTCCAAATATGCATCAACTATAAAACCGCTGTCAGCTAACTTAGCCGCAATAGAAACTAAATCATTCCATTCCATCGACCCTTTTTCTTCCCAAAGAGTATACAAACCAGCAACAGTTCCCGGAACTCCAACTGCTTTTGCCCCGACTGTAGAAAGCTCGGCAATAACATTGCTGTCATTGTCAAGATACATTGTCTCATAAGCTGCTTTTGGTGCTGTTTCACGAAAATCTAACGACGTTATCTCCTGAGTAGAGCCGTCACGCAATACAGCAAACCCACCTCCGCCAATATTACCTGCTTCGGGATGTACAACCGCCAAAGTAAAAGCAACTGCAACGGCAGCATCAAATGCATTCCCTCCATTTTTTAATACTTGTACGCCTATTTCTGTTGCGATTGGAGATGCTGTTGCGACAACACCGTTTTCATAATATGTTTCTATTTTTACCGCAGAACAATTTAATAAATTTAATAAAACAAAAACCGCTCCACATAATAGAAAAACTATATAAGAGCGGTTTTTAAAATTGTACTTCATACAACTAATTTATTTACTTTTTTCAACAATAAAGATTAAGCCATCCGGATATTGAATATGAAGTGAAATACCTTCTCTGAGTTCTTTTGAAGTAACTTTCAAAGGAACTATTTCTTCATCTTCAACTTGCTCGGCAAAAATATCAATCAGTTTCATCTTGGTAGCTTTAAATCCAAGTGCTTTTAAATCAGCCTTGATAATAATTTCTTTTTCGCCGGATTCAAAACCATCAGATAGTTCCCCCGGAGGAGGAGCAACGATATAGAGCAGACCTTTTTTCTCACCCATCTGGAAAGAGATGTCAACTGACGGGTCTGAACAATACAGGTAAGATTCATGTTTTTCATTCTGCAGAATAGACTCAAAGAAAGATAGTTTTTGATGATTTCCACCAGAGGCAAAGTCAAACGCAAAGAGATAGAAATTGCCTTTGAATCTTGATGACGAAACACCAATAACTTTGGCATCTGATTTAACCAGTTTTTTTACTTTGGAATCATCAGTTGAGCGAATCGACCCATAAATATAGCCCGGATACGAACCGATTTTATGATCGATAGAACCTATTCGATAATCAACAGAAGTCTTGATTCTAAAATGATTAGCAAGAATCTGACAATCTTTTATATTCTCATCATACTTTGGCATTAAACCACACATCACAACTGTTACCCCGGATTTAACCAGTTCAACTATTGCTTCCTGTTCTTTTTCTGCCATAATTTCAGTTGATACAATAAAAATAAGTTTGTAAATTTTTAAAGTTTCAAAATCTCTGTTTTCTCTAATACCGTAATTCATTTTCAATCGCATTAAATCACGACAAATACCTAACAAAGAATCAGAAACCAATTTTTTTGTATATTCAAATTCATTTTTAACAGAGACTCTGGACATCCAGGAATACATACGATTTCCGACAACCGCAATCTGGTCTTCAGATTCCATCTCTTCAAGACCCAGTTCCACTAATTTGCTTGTGAAGTTTTTCAAAAGATTGTACCCTTTTGAAATAGTTCCATCGTTAAATAACGGTGCTCCGTACCATTTTTCACGATTTACAAACATATAATGGTTTAACCCTTTGAAACCCGATGACAATCCGGCAGACAAATAGAATCTGCGAATATTATTTGTTATCGGAGCTATCTCTTCTTCACGGGCAGGGTCTGCTGCTGCTCCACCAGAGGTAAAAGATGATGCGTAGGCAAAACCATATTCAGATTTTAAAAATTTTCCTTTTATTGAGAGAGCAAAATAATTCCCGTCAGGAAACACATTTGTTCCTAAAAACGGTGACCTGTCCTCCGGTACCAAATTAAATGCAGGAAGCAAATCCCCTTTATCAAAATAAAGAGATCTAAAAATTAATGGCTCTACTGTATATGCTTTAAAAATATCTTCTAATGTCTCTAAATATGTATTCAGCATATATTCTCTGAATCGGAACCAATCAAATACTTTTGGTAAATTTTTTAAATCCACATCGGCAAAATTACGAGGAGGCTGTACTTCTTCAAAATTATCATTTTTCTCTTTGTACAAAAAGTTCAGTTTCTTAATTTCATCATAGCGTTCTTCTAAAAACTCACCATAATACCGCTCGAGAACATCTTGGTTGTAGTCAGCAGAACCGGGGTTCAGAAGACGATTAAACGAAGTTTCATAATCTAATTCAACCATAAATATAGGACCGCGGGGATGTACATAATTTTTTGTTGTTTCAATAAATGCTTTAAAATAGCTCTTTAAATGAAACTGAAAATTAGAATGAAGATAACTTGGAAGATACCCGCTATCAACACCATGATAATTTGGAAGTTTTTGTTCATTTCCATTGGCATCGCGAGCAAATACTTTGATGTCGTTAAAGAGAGTTTTCGGTAGTCCACCGTATTCTAACTGACCGCCTACAAATGGTCCGGGACGCAAAATAACTTTAAACCCAAATTCACGGGCTAATTCTAAAAAAACAATTAAATCTTTTCTCGGATCATCAAATCCGCCAAAATCAAAGGTTTTTGTCTCATCTTGGTGAATATTCCACGGTACAGTAGTTGTAATAATACGAAATCCTGCCCGTTTAATTCGTTCAAAACAGATTGACCAATATCTTTTATCAATTCGGAAGTAATGCAATTCCGCAGAAAAAGGCTGGTATGTCTCTTTTCCTATTGAAAACTTATTACCAATTATTCCTAACATAATGCCTTGTCTATCAATGAGTTAATGTGTAAGCCCCATCATTGTATCTTTGTATAATAGTAAAATCAAACCTTAAAGTCAAACAATAATTCGTAAGCTGTTGTCCTACAATGAGTTATTTTTGCTATTTTGTCTACACAAAAAAGAAGTCCTCAAAATTGAGGACTTCTTTTAAAGTAATATTTTAATATAAAATGACTATTTTAAGAGCATCATTTTCTTCGTTGCGGTAAAATCGCCGGCTGTCAATTTGTAAAAGTAAACGCCGGAAGAAACCTTTGTGGCATCCCAATTAAAGATATGAGAACCTGCAGGTTGATTTTCTTGATTAAACTCTGATACCTTTTGACCGGTAACGTTATAAATAGTCAACGAAACATCGGAGTTTTTTGGAAGATCATACTTGATAGTAGTAGTAGGATTAAACGGGTTCGGATAGTTTTGAGATAAAGCAAACGAACGAGGTAAATCGGATTTTATCGGTTCAAAATCAGTAGCTTCATCAACTACCGTATAACAATGAGGTCCATCCCAAGATGCCCTTTTCTCAATACCAACAAGAGAAGCCCACACCCATTCACCGGTTGTACGATAAAATGCTGAATCTAAACAGATAGTTTTACCATGAGCAGATGCTCCGCCGGTAATTGGTCCGATTGTAATAGAATATGGAATATCATCAAAATCTGCGACAAGCCCGGTACCCGAAAATGCAACACCGCCAAAACCGACAGTATCAGCACCGGAACCGGTACTAAATGGGTTAATTGCAAAAACTATATCAAATTGAGTGTGTGCAAGAATACCGACAGAACCTCCGAGAGAAACTAAAGTATCACCAACAGTAGTAGTCCAAGCAGCACCATCCGGAGAATATACAGTAAAACCGTTTGCAATACCTGTATAAGCAGTAGTTGTATCAACTTTAATAGAGTCCGGTGCATTAGGATCACCATAAAATGTTGTATCAATTTTTACACCACCACCAGTTACACGAAGATTAAAAGTATACGTAGAGCCGGCCATAATTGAATCCGGTTGTCCGTGCCACATTGTACCGGTTATGTTTTCTAAGGTAATTGACTGCCCGAAAGAAATTCCAAACGACATAACAAAAATCGCAAGAACTATCATAATAAATTTTGTTTTCATAATATTTAAAGCCTCCATAGCTTTATTAGTTTGTTCATTTTTCATTCTAATTTGATCACAAAACAATTAACAGTTTTCTAAATAACAACCTCCTACAATTTGCGTAACACATTACTATATATAATTTTCATTTTACATCTTTCCAATCGTCTCAACATAGATAATTTGAAATTCCAAGTCAATAAAAATCTCAAAATATTAAATTTTGCGTTGTACTTTTTTTCCATAATAAATAACAATCTAAGACAAAATACAGAATTTTTTTTCATTCACTATGCTTTCTATATTAGTACAATAAACGTGCCGAATTTGATTAATAAAATTATACCCTCATTTAGTTAAAAACAATAAAATTAAATAAACCATACGCAAAATAATGCATATTCATAAAGTTATATGTACTCTATTTCACAAAAAAGCCGCTATTTTTATAAAAATAGCGGCTTTTGAAATATATATACTTAATTTAAAAACATGAAAGCGGTGCAGGTCCGCTTTGGAAACTATAAGCAACAAGATATACCAAATCAGAAACATTGATAGAACCTGAGCCGTTAACGTCACCTTCGTCTTCACATGCCGGTGCAGGTCCGCTTTGGAAACTATAAGCAACAAGATATACCAAATCAGAAACATTGATAGAACCGGAAGCATTAACATCGCCTCGCATAGCACAACAACCACCAATATTCATTGTAATAGGTCTATAACCTGCCGGGAAATATTCCCCATAAATTGATGTAATTCTGGATGACTTTCCGTTAAAGGAGGTTGTATCAAGAATCATAGTTCCATTGCTGCCGTTATTTCCAACAGTAAAGAAAAGATTTAAAATAGCACCTGTGTCTGGCGGCAGGTAATTTGAACCGACAGAAGTATTGGACTGCATAAAAATAGATATCCGTTTATTAAACGGATCAGAAGCATTCACGGTAATATTTTCAAAATAATCAGTTCGGGTACCTGCAACCGAGAAAGAGTCATATGTAACGTCAAATGTGTTTCCATAAGAGAAAACATACTGAATATCTTTTACTAAGGTAGTATTATTAAGATAAATTGGCACAACAACCTGAGAGAAATATGAAGCACTAATAGAATCCCCAAGTAATGAATCTTGTCTGACCCAAATATATCTTTTTAAATGTTCTTCGCCTGGACCCAACGGGTTATTTTCATCAGTTATTAAAGAGACATCATAGAGACCCGGATCATTATACACATACTGTGGATTTTGATCTGTGGAAACATCACCATTTCCAAATGACCAATCCCACCCAACCGGTGAATTTGGTGAAAGATCTGTAAAGTTCACAGTAAGAGGAGCAGCCCCTTCGGTGACATCAGCAGTAAACTTTGCATTTGCCAAACCAGATAACGCCGCGAAAGCATCAATACGACCGGAACCAAGTTTTTGGGTTGATGCATAGGTCGGATTTGCAGTGTATAGAGAAAGCGAGTCGGCTGAATTAATAATAATAGAGTCGACTTGACTTTTTGTAAGTGACGGCATTTGTGAGCGAATCAGTAATGCTAAGCCTGCCACCATTGGGGATGCCATTGAAGTTCCACTAATAGAGGCAGTGATAGGTGTATACTCGTCTGAATACGTTGAAAGGATATTTGAACCCGGTGCTGAAACATCAATCCAGAAACCGAAGTTAGAGAAACTTGATTTAACATCAGAGTTTGAACCAGTTGATGCCACAGAAAGAACTCCAATAGTAAGATCAATTTCATCATTTATATCAACATTATCATTTCCGGCAGCATGACAAAAAGTAACTCCTGCAGCCATAGCATTTGAAGCTGCTGCTGCAGAAACTGATGATCCGCCCCAACTTGCGTTAATAACATTGGCACCCATATTTACAGCATAATTTATAGCTGTAGCAGCATTCACAGGATTAATATATCCGAGCCCATCATCAGCAGTTGCTCCAACACGAGTGCAAATAATTTGTACTCCACGAAAAGATCTATGACCACCATACCAACCACCGGCTGCACCGGTAACATAGATCGGAAGAGCGTCGTGTAGGGAAAGAGTGTAGATCTCGGTGGTCGCCGTATCATTAAAAAAAAAATATACAAACAAAATAAAAAAAAAAAAAACAATCAACATACGGCGCATGATGTTATCTACACTCTTCCTCTACCTCATCTCTTCTACCTGTTCTCTTTTCTCTACT
>CALCCW010000218.1:0-5514 GCA_937900185.1 uncultured candidate division Zixibacteria bacterium
GAACTCCTACTTCTGGCACAGAACCATTAGCGGTCAGTTTCACCGACCTTTCAACAAATGCTCCAACAGCTTGGACTTGGGATTTTGGTGATGGTGGAACTTCCACATTACAGAACCCTTCATATACCTATAATACCGCAGGTACATATACCGTAGCATTAACCGCAACTAATGCGTATGGTTCTGATACAAAAACTGTAGTTGGATATATTACAGTTACTGCTCCGGCAACTAATCCTCCGGTAGCTGACTTTAGCGGCACACCTACATCCGGTGATTATCCGCTCGCTGTCAGTTTTACTGATCTTTCAACTGAAAATCCTACATCTTGGGCTTGGGATTTTGGTGATGGTGGAACTTCTACATTGCAGAACCCGTCATATACATACAATGCTGCAGGTACCTATACCGTTGCTTTAACAGCAACTAATGCGTATGGTTCCGATACTAAAACTTCAGTAGGTTATATTACAGTAACAGAACCACCTGCTGCCGGTACTATGTATGTGCAGAATATTGCTGTAACACGTGCAACCCAAGGTATTAATTCTACCGGTTATTGTACTGTTACTATTTATGACAATGCTGCTCAACCTTTGGCAAATGCTACTGTCAGCGTTATCTATGACGGTCCATCATCAGGTTCTACTTCAGGAGTAACCGGAGCAGATGGAACAGTTACTTTTGTAACAGCCAGAATTAGAAGAGTTGTTGGCGAATGGTGTTTTGAAGTTACCAATGTAACTCATGCAACAAACATTTATGATGCAGCTTCAAATGTTATGACTAAGGCTTGCGAAAGCGGTGTTGTATTCAGTGATGGAGATGAAGTTGAGTTTGCACTTCCGGGTACATTTGGATTAAATCAAAACTATCCGAATCCGTTTAACCCAACAACTGAAATTTCATTTACATTACCACAGACTTCAATAATTACTGTTGAAGTATTTAATATCAATGGTCAAAAAGTGGACGTTTTAGCTTCCGGTTCATTTACTGCCGGAACTCATGTAGTCACTTGGGATGCCTCATCTAAACCTTCAGGTGTATATTTCTACCGCTTAACAGCAGGTGAAAATGTATTCACCAAAAAAATGGTATTGATGAAATAAGATATTTTTGAATTAGTGCCTCAAAGACCGGTAAAATCTCTTGCCGGTCTTTTTTCTCAATGGTCGGTAATATATTGCCGACCTCTTTTTATGTTTATTATGAGATTGTGAAAAAAAGTACTTGACTTATTTTTTTGTTAGTATACATTCGGCTTTGAATTTGAAAGTAAACGAGATAAAAAATATATAGAATTATGATAAATTTCGATTTAACAGTCACAATTAGCCTTCTGTCAGACACAGGATATCTTGTATCTTTTAGAGGAAGAAAAACCACATAACAGGGATTAGCCCGTTTATAATATATAAACCCTGAGATTTGGTTCTCAGGGTTTTTTTTATTAATTTTTTAAAAAGAATAAGGAGAAAAAACATGAACAAATTTTAATGCTACTTCTAAATTTACTACTTTTTCATACAATGATGGATACAAAGTTGGATAGAATGACGATACAGTACCAGATTGAAACCCTCCATGCCCTGGGTCTACATACACATCTATAGCAGAATATATATTGGATATACATATTAATAGTATAGCTAAACTAGTAACAATGATTTTATTAATAGTACTCATTGTCCAACTCCAGTACGATAAATAATAAAGAGTTTTCCTTTTGAGCAATAAGCAATCATCTTACCTTGTGGATGATAAATAGGTGTACTTCCTGTTTGATGACCTGTTAAATCTTCAAGAAGTACTGCCTCATTAGTCTGAAAATTAAAAATTCCAATTCTTTCTATCAAAACAGTATGACCATCATCACAGGATTGCTCGAATATAATTTCAGGGTAGATTGGATTAAATGAATAGTACAAATAACTACAACCAATTACAGTATCTAGTATGTTTGTTTGGAAATATGGATCAAAGTCATTAATTGATGAATCTGTTAAGTTAATTATATAATGTGTTGTTAAAAGTAATTCTCCGTTTTGACTTTTTACAACTGACGCCCCTTTCCATCCTGGTTTATCAGCTAAATAAGTAGAGTCTTTTGTATCAATATCAAATTCATAAATAATTTCTGACCTAATTCCGTGTAAAATTGTATTGTTAGATACTGATTTATTCAAAGAGCCTGTAACAATAACTTGGGAAATATTATTATGTGTTGAATTATTCCCTGTGCTATTTTCAATTTCGTAATAAACATTACCTTCTTGTGTCAATAAAGGACCTCTAAAAGATTCAAAACCTGCAATCTTGCTTGATTTTCCCGCTTGATAAATATAAGAAGAAATTAAACTATCTTGATGTGTATTAATATCAACTGTTATCAATTTGTTTGTACTTGTTGGACCATCATTCTTTTTTATATGAAGTACTAATTTATCATTATCAAGCCACTCATATCGATGTGGAAACAATTCTAATTCTTTAACAAAAGTTGTGTTGCCAAGTGTGTCAGAAATATATAATTGTTTACCTTTAAAATATGAAAGTTTCAGACCATCAGGCGACCACTTGATAGGACCTAACATCGGTCCTCCAACAGCACTATCTACTTCAATAACTTGAGTAACTTTAAAACTTGTTGCGTATGAACTTCCACACAGCAATAAAATTGCTAAAATTGTTATAATAATTGATTTTTTCATTATAAATCCTCCTATTAATATTTGTCTACAATATAATATCATATTACTGCTTATGATACCCGAAAAATCTCATTTTCTTCCAAATTATTTTGGTCGCTTTATTTTACAAAAAGCTTTAAGTTCAACCTATGGATATCGCATCATAAAGTATCCTCCTGCATATGCTTAAATCCCCTATAGCATAATTCTAAATCAATTGCGACAACGATATGATAGTTAATCTAAAGACGCAAAACAATTAGTTTTGTAGAATGATTTGTATATTATTTTTAATAAAATGTTTCTATTCAGGATTCTGTGTCATAATGCATAATGAAACCCGATACCCGGTTTTAACTCTTCACTAATTTCCGATAACGGTTACGGCGGTTTTCAAACAAAGCTGTACCATGTTCTTTTCTTCGCCATGCTTCGTAATCATCATAGTTCCCTTCAAACCAATGAACCTTTGCATCACCTTCAAATACCAACAGATGTGTACAAATTCGGTTTAAGAAAAACCGATCATGAGAAATCACTAATATACAACCTGAAAATTCCAATATCGCTTCTTCAAGCATCCGAAGAGTGTTAACATCGAGGTCATTGGTCGGTTCATCTAAAAGTAAAACATTACCGCCCTGTTTTAAAACTTTGGCAAGATGTACCCGATTGCGTTCACCACCGGAAAGTTCATTTGCTTTTTTCTGTTGGTCGGCACCTTTGAATCCGAATCGGGAAAGATACTGACGGATAGGTATTTTTCTATCGCCAAAATCTATTTCTTCAAGTCCTTCGCCAACTTCCTGAATAAGTGAGTGAGTGTCTTCAATTGTAGAACGTTCTTGGTCGACAAATGCAACTTTGACAGTTTGTCCTAAAGTAACTTCACCGGAGTCAGGCTTTTCTAACCCGGTTATCATTTTGAAAAGTGTTGTTTTACCTGTTCCGTTTGGTCCGACAACGCCGACAATTGCCGAACGGGGGAGTTTGAAATCAAGATTTTCTATTAGGGTGTTGCCGTCAAATCCTTTGGTTACATTTGCAAACTCTAATACTTGTGAACCAAGTTCAGGACCGCGAACAATTTCTATCGCATTTCGGTTGCCGTCGATTTTTGATTTCTCTTTTGCTATCAGTTTTTCATAATCAGCTATTCTGTTTCGGGCGAGTTCCTGACGGTCGTTGTTGCTCATTTTTATCCATGAAAGTTCATGTTGCAAAGCTTTTGTGCGATGTGAATCACCTTTTTGAGCAGCAGCAAGTTTTTCAAGTTTTTGCTGAATCCACGAGGTATAGTTGCCTTCATACGGAATACCTTCGCCGCCTTCAAGTTCTAATATCCACTTGGTAATATTGTCAAGGAAATATCTGTCATGTGTCACAACTATAACAGTTCCGGGGTATTCACGCAGTTGAATTTCAAGCCAGTCGATTGTTTCAGCATCCAAATGGTTGGTTGGTTCATCAAGCAGGAGTAAATCAGGTTTTTCAAGAAGAGCTTTACAAAGAGCTACTCTGCGTTTTTCACCGCCTGATAATGTGCCGACAATTCGGTCGTCATCAGGAAGCACCATAGCATCGGATGCGTGGTTTATTTTTTGGTCTAAATTCCAGGCATCGGCAGTGTCGAGCTGGTCTTGTAAAACAGCCATGCGGTCCATCGCTTTTTGCATCTCATCATCAGACATCTGCTCCGCCATTGATGCCGTCACTTTGTCGTAATCTGCAAGCATTTGGTTGATTTTGACAAATGCAGATTCAATTGTTGCCCGAACAGTTTTGGTGTCATCCAAAAGAGGTTCCTGCAGTACAATTCCCGATTCATTCCCCTGAGTAATTTCTGCCTGTCCGGTAAATTCTTCATCGAGTCCAGCCATAATTTTGAGAACGGTCGATTTACCGGAACCGTTTTCACCGACAATACCAATTTTGGCACCGGGGAAAAAACAGAGATTGATGTTTTTGAGTATTTGTTTCTGACCATAATGCTTGTCGAGACCAAGCATGGTATAAATATATTGTTCAGCCATTTTAAATCCATTTTTTTAAAGTTATTTTTCCTGATAGAAAAAGGAAAAAAAGAGAGGTGAAGTCAAGCGGAATATGACGAGAAATTAAGTAGGTCGAAACCCCCGTGGTTTCGACAAAGTTATATTATTTCATCCCAGTCTTTTGAACTCTTTTCCGTGCTTGACACGGAATCCAGAACGGGAACATAACTATTAACATTTAGATTCATGTTGTGTTAGGTGCTTTCATGCTAAAGCATGATACACCTGACACTTTGTAGATTGGTCAGTTCATTCGCCAAGGCGAACTTTCAGCAAATCAGGAACTGACAGAACAATTTGAAAAAATAGTGCGGGCATATAATAATTAAGTGGGCGGCAGACGCCCTCGTCTGCCCCTTTAAACATTGTCAATAACCCTACAAACTCTCCACTGATTCACATCACATCCCTTTCAATGAATAACATAATCATGAAAGAGAAATTAGCGTGTACAATCCCCAATCAAGTTGAGAATGGTGTCGAAGAATATTCACGAAAATGGCTTTAAGCCATTTTTTAGGGCAAAGCCATTTCGTTATAACTCTCTGTGGTGAAATTGTTTATCTTGAAAATAATAAGAAAAATAAGGTTTTTAGGTTCCCTTTATATGCGAAACGAACCCATTTGAAAACAACAATGTTGGTTCCCATATCAAGAGGCTGTGTCGCAATACAAATTGTCTCCATGTTATGTCTGTGCCTGAAGCCACGAAGTGGGTTTGTGAACTGACATGGCCTATTGCGACACAGCCTCCAAGTATGGGATGA
>CALCCW010000219.1:0-5630 GCA_937900185.1 uncultured candidate division Zixibacteria bacterium
TTTATTTTTTTTTTAATGATACGGCGACCACCGAGATCTACACTCTTTCCCTACACGACGCTCTTCCGATCTAGGGAAAAAAATGAAAAAATTACGTATTCCTTTGATTGCTTTATCATTATTACTTTTTGCCGTAGGATGCGGGAAAAAAGTAGATGATTCCGTCAAAACAGAATCTACCAAAGTCGAAGCAAAAGCAGTTGCCGACATTGCTCCAAATCCGGCTGATTCTTTAGCAAGTAAAACATTTCCTCTCCGTTCCAAAAATAACACTATTGTCACTATCGAAACTGATTATGGTAAAATGGTTTTTGAACTATATCGTGATGTCGCTCCGGCACATGCCGACTCATTTGTTGCAAGAACAAAAGACGGATTTTATAATGGTCTGATATTTCATCGCGTTATTGATAATTTTATGATCCAAGGTGGAGACCCTAAAGGGAATGGAACCGGAAATGCAGGTTATTTTCTTCCTGCTGAGTTTAATGAACTCCCGCATCAAGATGGTACTCTCTCAATGGCACGTTCTCAGTCTCCCAACTCTGCTTCATGTCAATTCTTTATTTGTTTGGCAAGAAACCGCTCTACTGCCGGGTTAGATCGTCAATATACGGTTTTTGGTCAACTGATTAAAGGGTATAATGTGCTTCACGCAATTGGTTCAGCAGAAGTTGTTGCTAATGCTCAAGGTAAAATATCTAAGCCAAAAGAAGATATTGTCATGCGTAAGGTATATGTCTCTGATGCTGACGGGAATGCATTATAACTTTTGGTGCAAAGTAAGATAGGAAAGCGGGATTATCCCGCTTTTTTATTGAATAGAAAGAATATACTTCCTGCCTCGGCGGACTCAGTATGACTATAGCTGATAAGTTATTGTTTTAAAAGTCACCCTGAGCGAAGTCGAAGGGTTAAAAAATAAAATGGAACTGCGTTACAATTGTTACGTTAAGAATACATGATGGTACCAAAAAATTTACTCATATTAGGCTCGACCGGCTCTATAGGAAAATCGACTTTAGAAGTTGTCGACCGGCATCCGGGACAATTTGTTGTTAGAGGATTGGCAGCTTATTCAAATGTAGAACTTTTAGTTCAGCAATACCGAAAATACAAACCGGAAGCTCTCTGTTTAGTAAATGAGTCAAAAGCAGACGAGTTAAAAACTGCCTTAAAAAATGAAGATGTCAAACTTCTTTTTGGTGAGCAGGAACTGATAAATTTTACCCAATTTTATTATGTCGATATTGTCGTTAATGCTGTTGTTGGAGCCGCTGGATTATTGGCATCCATTGAAACTGTTAAACAGGGAAGAACATTGGCAGTAGCCAACAAAGAATCTT
Organism: uncultured candidate division Zixibacteria bacterium; assembly: GCA_937900185.1. Classification (GTDB taxonomy): domain Bacteria; phylum Zixibacteria; class MSB-5A5; order GN15; family FEB-12; genus QQUK01. Next base: position 1,347 of record CALCCW010000219.1, read on the forward strand.
TGGTTTGCGGCGGACCGCTTTTTCCTGAGCTTATAAAAAAAACAAAAGCAAAAATTCTTCCGATAGATTCCGAACATTCTGCTATATGGCAGTCAGCTATGGCAGGAAAAGAGAACGAACTAAAAAATGTTATAATAACAGCATCCGGCGGACCGTTTCGGTCGCTTCCAAAAGAACAATTTGCACAGATAACAAAAGCTCAAGCACTCAACCATCCGACATGGAAAATGGGACAGAAAATTACGATAGATTCCGCTACTCTTGCCAATAAGGGTCTTGAAGTTATGGAAGCTGTTGTTCTGTTTAATATCCCTGTTTCAAAAGTAAAAGTTGTCATTCATCCGCAGTCAATAATTCATTCAATGGTCGAATTTCAAGATTCTTCCGTGATTGCCCAGCTTTCAAACCCTGATATGAAACTTCCTATAAGCTATGCTCTTTTTTGGCCTGACAGGGTCGAATCGCCTTTTGGAGCCTTAGATTTCACGAAATTGCCTGATTTATCATTTGAAAAGCCCGATTTAGATAAATTTCAAGCTCTCAAACTTGCTTTTGACTGTGCCGAGCAGGGTGGAACAGCACCGACTGTTTTTAATGCTGCCAATGAAGTTGCCGTTGATGCTTTCCTCAAAGAAAAAATTAAATTTACCGATATTACCAACTGTATTGAAGAATCGCTTCAAAAATTAAATATTGTGTCTCGACCGAATTTACTCGATATTTTAGAGGCTGATAAAGAAGCCAGAAAAACCGCAGACGAACTGATAGGAAATTATATATGTTAATGACCATTGTATCTTTTGTATTTGTATTAGGTGTTTTAGTTCTCATTCATGAGTTAGGACACTTTTTAGTTGCCAAAAAAGCAGGGATTTATGTAGAGAAATTCTCAATTGGATTTCCCCCGTATATGTTTAAAAAGAAATGGGGAGAAACCGAATATTGTATCGGCATGATTCCATTAGGCGGGTTTGTAAAAATGGCAGGGGAGAACCCCGAAGAAGAATGCTCCGGTGCCGAAAATGAATTTATGTCCAAATCTGTCGGTGCAAGAGCGGCAGTATTGTTTGCCGGACCATTTTCAAACTATGTTTTGGCTGTTTTAATTTTTATCGGTATTTTCTTTTTTAAAGGTACGCCGGTGTTTGAAGATAATAAAATTGTTGTTGGTGTTGTTGATGAAACAAAACCGGCGTATGCAGCAGGACTTCAAACTGATGATATTATTATCGGGATAAACGGAAAACCGGTACAGAATTTTGATTCGCTTAGATTCCAAATTTATAAAATTGTTAATTCCGAACTTTCACTTCAATGGGTTCATCAGAACGATACCATTACAAAAAATATAACAACTACTATAGCAGAAGTACCGAATAAAGATGGCGGAGTTGATACTCTCGGAATTATAGGGTTTGCCGGCAAACCTTCTTCGTATAAATATCTGAGTTTTACTGATGCTGTTGCTGCAGGATTTGATAAAGCAAATTATTTTGTGGCTCTAACTTTTCAGACTGTAAAAAGTTTAATTACTGCAGAAGTTTCAGTCAAAGAACTTGGCGGACCGGTTTTTATTGCTAAACAATCAGGTAATGTTGCCAAAGAGGGAATTATCCCACTTCTGTTTTTTATGGCACTACTATCTGTAAATTTGGGTGTTCTTAATATTCTTCCGATTCCGGTTTTGGATGGCGGTCATTTGGTCTTTTTGGCTATTGAGAAAATTAAAGGTTCACCTGTTTCGGTTAAGGGACGAATGTATGCCCAGCAGATTGGAGTATTTCTCTTGCTGGGGTTAATTTTAGTTGTGACATTTAATGATATAATCAGGGTCTTTTCTGGTTAATTCAATAAAAAATTTGAATAGATTTTATATAAATAGAGTATAAGAAAAAATAGATATACAAAAAAATAGGATTGATATGAAATCAGATGCCGTTTGGGATAATTTTAAGCAGATATTGTTTGCCGTGATTATGGCGGTTATTATAAAAACTTCAGTGGTGGAAGCGTATAAGATACCATCTGAGTCTATGGAAGATACTCTGTTAGTCGGAGATTTTCTTTTAGCTAACAAGTTTGTCTATGGAGCCAGACTTCCGTTTATCGACTGGCAGCTACCTGCTATTTCAGATCCTGTACAGGGCGATGTGGTCATATTTATTTATCCCCTTGACGGTGTTACGAAGTATATCAAAAGATGTGTTGCTATCGGAGGCGATACTTTAGAGATTAAAGACCGTGTTGTATTTGTAAACGGCGAAATCTTTCCACTGCCGAAACATGGTAAATTCCTCAATAAACAAATCAGACCAAGAAGAAGTGGCGGACAAGATTCTCCTGACAATTTTGGTCCATATATTGTTCCTAAGGATCACTTCTTTATGATGGGGGACAATAGAGATAATTCCTCTGATTCGCGGTTTTGGGGTACCGTTCCACGAGAAAATGTACTAGGTGAAGCACTCATGATACATTGGTCATGGAACGACGACATATATCCATCACCTGATGTTTCTATCAATGACCCGCTTTCTGTACCGAGAATGTTTATTTATAATACGGTACATTTCTTTCAAAAAGTACGCTGGAATCGACTATTTACTATCATAAATTAACTGAATTTACTTAAAGTCATTAGTGTGGAGTTTAAAAAATGAAAAATGTTATTTATCTTGTAATAATTTTATCTTTATCGGTCTCTCTTTGTGCTGCTCCTCAGGTACAATTATCTGAGACATCATTTAATTTTGGAAAAGCCCCTCAAAGGACTGCTGTTAGTCATACTTTTTGGATTAAATCTACCGGCAGTGATACATTGAGGATTGAAAAAGTTGTCCCCGGTTGTGGTTGTACAAAAACTCCACTGCTGGATTCAGTTTTAGCTCCGGGAGATTCAACATCACTTGAGATAATATTTTCAACGAAATCATTTCGCGGGTATGTTGCCAAAAAGCCATATATAGTTACAAATATTTCTGAGGAAAAAATATATTTGAGAATTGATGCTGAGTTATTTCCAAAACCGGAGTCTATTGAACCTGTCAGTTTTGAACCGTTCAAATTAGATGTTTCTCAATTTTCTGAAAAGCCGAGAAGTAAAGCAAAGTTTCTTTTGGTGAATAAATCAGATAAAGATTACGATATCAAAATAATTGACATGAATAGTAAACAGTTTGATTTAAAGTTACCTAAAAAAATCAAGGCTGGTGAAACTATTGAGGGAATGATTACTGTTCATAAGGATAAACTTAATTCTGATTTTGACACATCGTTTACAATTGAAATTAATGATGATTTTCGTACGAGAGTTACGTTGCCAATAAGACGAGTACTTCGTAACATCAAGAAGTAACAAGGTCTAAAGCGAGCTGCCAAAGTTGGCTGTTTTGACATAATAGATTAGGGAATGTCCTGTCGCTGCTCACGCTCATTTTTTTGTTGCATCTTTATGCGTATTTTGTACTATAACAACCAACATGTATTCATTGACCGTTGAAAATTTAGGTAAGCGTTTTGGTGCTAGAAAAGTATTCTCAAAAATCGATTTTGAGCTGTATTCGGGTGATTCTATCGCTGTTGTCGGCTCCAATGGCTCCGGTAAATCAACGCTTTTAAAAGTTATTCTTTCGCTGTTAGTTCCAAGCAAGGGCAAAGTAGAATATAAAAACGACCAAAAAGTTTTGACCGATGATAATTTTAGAAGCTATGTATCTTTTGTCTCTCCATATTTAAATCTCTACGATCATCTCTCAGCTGAGGAAAATCTTGTGTTTTTCGCGACAGTGGCAGGTTTTCATGTTACCGGTAAAGAGATAAATGCTCTTTTGGGAAAAGTTGGACTTGAGGGGAGAGGCATGGATTATGTTATGGGCTATTCATCGGGAATGAAACAGCGGTTAAAATATGCAGTTGCACTTCTCAAAAAACCTGAATTTTTATTTTTAGATGAGCCGACATCCAATTTGGATGATGACGGAAAGAAAATAGTATTTGATATAATTGAAGAATACCGCAATGATTCTATAATACTGATTGCAACTAGATCGGAAGAGCACACGTCTGAACTCCAGTCACACTGATATATCTCGTATGCCGTCTTCTGCTTGAAAAAAAAAACAATTTACTCTCTTACTTTTTTTTTTTTTTTTTCACGCCTCCAGACCTTTTCCGCTCCGCTGTTCCCTCCGTATATTCTGCTTCGACCCTCCTTCCCTGCCCTCCGCAAGACCCCCACCCCGACAGCTCCTTTCCCGACACTCGCTCCCCCTCTGTCTCTTTATT
>CALCCW010000220.1:0-12082 GCA_937900185.1 uncultured candidate division Zixibacteria bacterium
CTGTGGTGTCTTTTTTTATTTTCATTTTTTTTTTTTTTTTTCAAGCAGAAGACGGCATACGAGATATATCAGTGTGACTGGAGTTCAGACGTGTGCTCTTCCGATCTAGATATCCAGAATTTGTAGGGTTCAGGCATGCCTGAACCTTATTGACATGTGTCAAAATCATTCCCGGTTTCGGTCGTTCCTGATTCGCCTAAGCGAATTGAGAACTACCGATTAAGTGTCAGTATTTTTGTAGGGCGGAACTCTTTAGCAGTTCCGCCATCAATGTCAGAACTACGAAATGGTTTGACCTACCTGACTAACTTTTATAAGGGTATTGAATATTATAATAATGCTCAGCAAATACTTTTTGATCTTTAAAGGAGAAAAATTATTATAGCGACATGTATGTCAATCGGGTTAACTTTTTTAATATTAACCTTAGTTCATAAATCATATGGAGAAGATTCACTTTTTGATTTAATCTTTGTTTTTATTTTAATTTCATCAATATATCTGATTTATAGTAAGTTTAAAAAGAAAGTATGATTTCGACGGGTGGCACACCGCTTGAGGTTTGTTGAAAAAGTCCAAAATATGTTTCAAGACCCTTCGACTCCGCTCAGGGTGACTTGAAACACAACAACTTATAATATATCATGCTTAGCGGAGTCGAAGTATGTTCCGAATTTAGAGGTTTATCAACAAGCCCCTTGCGGTGTGTTTACTGTTCATAACGATGTTCTTTACACATTTTATACAATCCCTCACTATTTGCTTATCACATCCTTTCCTATGAATAACTTAATTATGAAAGGAAAAATTCTATGTACAAAAACAATACAATAAATATTAACGAAAATGGCTTTAAGCCATTTTTTAAGGCAAAGCCATTTCGCTGTAATTACATACAACTGTTTAACTTACAGCGAAAAATTACCCGAAAAAACAGCCAATAAAAGATGTTTTATATGCGAAACGAACCCATTTTTTCGATGTGAAAGGACTGGACTCCGTGGCAAGCACGGAGAGGAGTTCAGAAGAATAATGTTTTTATAATTATTATTTCCCTCTATGTTAGAGAGGATTAAGAGGTATGAAAACCCTTATAGAGAACATGAGATAACCACATTCGCTTATGCGAAATTGCAATGACTCAAAATATAAAGAATGAACGGTTTTTCTAACGTACAACTATCCGGTCGGTTTTATCTCTATCTAATAAATAATATCTTGCTTTGTGTAAAGCAATAGCAGAACAAATTGGAAGCACTATAAAAAAGATAACATATATGATAACAAAAAATAGTTCATGGTTTGTCGCAGCAATCATATCATACATTTGATGAGAATGATATCTGGTCACTAAGCCAAACCCAAAAATTTCTGCTAATAATGAACTAATAAAAATTGTGTAATAGACAGCTAACATAAATTACCTCCTTATGTGATACAGCTTTCAACATTTAGGATTGCATATTGTATGCCGAAACGATATTATTGGAGCAATCTGTAATAATTGATTGTTAACTGTGTTGTCTGACAATGTGATGTGATGCTGTTTTTAAAGTATTTCTTTACCGTTTCATGTTGAAACAGATACTTGTATAATGCAATAGCTTGCAGGTATTTATACCTTTTTAAGTTTTAGCTGTGGTAGGTGTACTTGTCGTGAAGTCAAGTAAAGATTCGTCAGACGGTTCGGGTGTCCACCTCAGATGAATTAATTTTGTTATTTTGATAGATGAAACGAGTTCAAGGGGTATTCTATCAAGTTTGTAGTTTAAAGATTCAGCGAAGTCTTGTTCAAGTCACTGAGAATGTAAACTTAGTAAAAATTACTTTCATATAGCAAGTCGATCTAATACTTTTACACTACTATGAGTTTGATAATATTAGGAGTATTTGCTGCTGTATATTTCGGAATGATACTTGGGAAAATTCCGGGGACAAATTTGGACCGCACAGGTGTGGCACTTCTTGGAGCTATAGTTTTATTAGCTACCGGAACAGTTCAAGTTAATAGTTTTTTTGATGCTGTTGATATTGGGACAATACTGCTGTTGTTCAGCCTCATGATACTGTCTGCTCAATTTCAGCTTGCCGGTACTTATTCATATATAGTGAAAAAAATTGGTAATTATGACTTTAATCCGACTAAACTTTTGGCTGTTATTTTGTTGACGACTGCTATATTGTCTGCTTTACTGATAAATGATATTGTATGTCTTGCATTAACTCCGTTGGTCATTGAAATTTGTAGTAAACGTCAATTTAACCCAATTCCTTTTCTTTTGGGTGTCGCTTGTGCATCCAATATCGGTTCTGCGGCAACCTTGGTGGGGAACCCTCAAAATATTCTTGTCGGAGAGGCTCTTAAATTATCTTTTTCAAAATATTTGTTTGATAGTTTTGTACCGGTATTGTTGAGCCTTGTTTCTTTATGGCTGATACTTTCATGGCAATATAAAAAACATTGGCTTATGCCGGTAAAAAAAATAGTTGTAGACGAACAACCTTTTAGTTTGGGTCAGAGCATCAAAGGCGGCATAATTACCTTATGCTTGTTAGCTGTGTTTATCTTCGGTTTTTTCTCACGAGATGTAGCAGCTTTAAGTGCAGCCGGTTTTCTTTTAATCTCTCGCAGTATGCGTTCACGAGATATTCTTAAAAACGTTAATTGGCAGCTTCTTGTATTATTTATCTCGTTGTTTATTGTTAACTTTGCTTTAAATGAATCCGGCATGCTTCAAGAATTTCAAAATTTTGTTCTAAATGGTGGAATTGATTTGTATAAGCCGGGATGGCTTTTTGTCGTCAGTGCCGGTTTGTCAAACATTGTTTCCAATGTCCCAACAGTGATGCTGTTGCTTCCGTTAGCGAAACATCCCTTAGCAGGCTCGGTTCTTGCTTTATCTTCTACTTTAGCAGGGAATTTTTTCATTGTCGGTTCCATAGCTAACATTATTGTTGTTCAGCAGTCCGATAGGCTCGGAGTTCATCTCAGTTGGGTTGAGCATGCCAAAACCGGAATGCCGGTTGCATTGGTTTCATTAACTATTGCAGGATTGTGGTTATGGCTTAGTTCATAAGATATGTGAATGCTTGTTGGATAAACTAACTTTTAAAAAGCACCGGTGAGTTGGCGTTTGCAGATGTCACAGAATTTTTCAGTTTTATTATCAATATCGTTCATGGTCTGCGAATAGTAATTGACACATTTTGGATTACGGCAGTCAGTCAAATCAAAAAGGTGTCCGAGTTGATGGATAGATTCTTTTAAAAGACGGGGAAATATCTTTTTATCATCTTCAGGAAGTCCGTAAAATTGCTGTCTGATTTCGTATAATGAAACAACCGATGTTCCGGCTATTGTATCACAATATGCAATTACATTTCGTTCATCGGGGATATAAAGATCTTCTTCGCATACACCGATTATAATTTCACGCATATTTGCTTTTGAACGTTCCAGTTTTTGAAGCAGGACAGTTGCATAATATTGGTTGCGGATAATGTTATGAGCTTCTACCGGCATTTTCATACCTTTTAAAATATCTACCGAGCGGTTAAAAACAGGACCTATTTCGGCAGCAAGACGATTTACTATCATAAAGTCAACTTCGCCCAATGGAATTACAACTATCTTTGATTTTAATAAACTCATAATATTTTCTAACCCGAGGAAAAAAACGGAGAACTGTTTCCGTCTTTTGAAATTTTTATTTCAACAGGTGCTGCACATTTTGGGCAATGTCCTTTGAACGCTGTCTGCTGTTTATTGACATAAATTCGTGCATATACATGACAACATTTAAAATGCATACCAATAAATGGTCTTTTCTTCTTATCATCAGTCGTCATACTATAAAATACAAAAAAATACAGATTTTACAACTATATTCAGTCAGTTTTTCTTGAGCGATTCGTGCATAATAATTACAGATGCAGAACACCCTATTCTTGAAGCTCCGGCAGAAATCATGTTCTGACAATGAGATAACAGCTTTATTCCGGCTGATGCTTTAATCTTAATTTGTCCATCAGCTGTTTTTTGCATCAGTTTTACTGCTTCAACTGTTGCTCCTCCGAAAAATCCTGTGGAGGTTTTAATGAAGTCGGCACCACTGTTAATGACTACTTTGGTTGCTTCACTAATTTCAATATCTGTTAATTGTGATGATTCGACAATCACTTTTAGAATAATATTATATGGAATATTATTTCTGATTTCATAAATTTCTTTTTCAGCCTTTTCATATTGGTGCGTTTTTAAAAGTCCAATATTTGCCACCATGTCGAGTTCATCGGCTCCATCTTTTACCGCTAAGAGTGCCTCTTGTAATTTTAGGTCTGCTCGGTTGGCACCAAGCGGGAACCCTATTACCGATGCTGTTTTTACTTGGCTCTGCGACAGATAAGTCTTAGCGGTGGCGACATAACATGGATTGACGCAGACAGCAAAGAAATTATGAACAATTGCTTCTTGGCATAATTTCTGAATGTCATCTTTTGTGGCATCCTGTTTTAAATTGGTATGGTCAAAATATGAGGGGAGAATGGCTATATCCGGCTTCATGATTCTATTCCTTTTTTAAAAGAGTGACCGTATAAATTATTTTCAATCTGAAAAATATCAACAATTGTTTGGGCTATGTCTGCAAAAGATGTCCTTCTTCCTAAGTTTATACTTTGTTTCATCTTCTTATTATACACCAAAAGTGGTATATGTTCTCGAGTGTGGTCGGTATGTTTTGAAAAAGTAGGGTCACATCCATGGTCAGCAGTAATAATGAGCAAGTCCTCATTGTGCATGGTTGTGATAATTTTTTCAAGTTCTGTATCAAACTGTTCTAACATCTGTGCGAACTTCTGAGGGTTTCGCCTGTGTCCGCAGAGTTCATCAAAATCAACCAGATTGGCAAATATTAATTGGTGGGTGGTGTCATTTGAAATAGATTCTTTAATTGTTTGAAGTCCCTCAAGATTTGATTTTGTTTTGATATATGTAGAAATACCGTCACCGGCAAACAAATCATGTATTTTTCCAATGGCAAGAGTCTTGATATTTTTCTCAATCAGATAATTTAGCAGAGTTTTTGATGTTGGTTTAAGAGAAAAATCTTTTCGTTTGGCAGTTCTCTTAAATTGTCCAATTTTGCCGTTAAACGGGCGGGCGATAACACGGGCGACAGCATGTTCACCAACTAAAATCTGACGGGCTGTTTCACAAATTTTATATAATTTTTCTGCCGGATACACATCTTCATGAGCGGCAAGTTGAAAAACAGAATCGGCAGAGGTGTAGAGAATTATTTCTTTTGTAAGTAAATGATGTTCTCCGAGACGTTCAATAATTTCTGTACCACTTGATACACAGTTTCCAATAGTTTTTATTCCTGTAGTTTTTTCAAATTTGTCAATTAGTTCTTTGGGGAATCCATTGGGATATGTAGGAAACGTTTTTTTGGTGACAATACCGGCTATTTCTAAATGTCCGATAGTAGAATCTTTGCCGCAAGACAATTCAGCCATTTTCCCATAGCAGCCAATCGGGTTTATGATTGGTGGGAGACCCTTGATAGAAGCAATATTTCCCAAACCGAGAGATTGGCTTGTCGGCATGTGTAAACCGCCGACTGCTTCAGCACAGTGTGGCAAGGTAGAGGCACTGGAGTCGTTATAGTCAGAGGCATCGGGTAGTTCGCCAACGCCGCATCCATCGAGTACAATTAATATCACTCTATGTATATTCATCCTTGCAATGTATTGGTTTTATATGAAAATGCAAATATGAAGCAGTGCGAGAAATTGAAAAAATATTGATTGGCGGACGAGGACATACACCATACACGGGATACGTCATGCTGAGCGGAGTCGAAGTATGATGTATTCTGTGATTTGCAATTTAATAAAAAAGGCGGAACGACTAAAGAGTTCCGCCCTACTATCTAATATTTTATATAAAATCAAATAATGTTTATTTCAAGCCTTCGGCTTTGGTGAGAACGAAATTAACATCGTAATTTGATTCAAATTTATACCGCTGCCATTCGCCGTCAGTCAGCTGGGTGCGTTCTCCTTCGGTTTTCCACTTCTCTGTCTGTTTGATAACAATACCTTTCACATAGGCAAAATAAATCATTCCATCTGTTTGAATTTTGTCCAAACCTGAACGCTGGGTTTTATCACCATCTTTTGGTTCTATCGGAATGAGTAAATTCCCGGTATATGCTATAACTGCACAATCGTATCCTAATTCTCGTACAAGAGATTTGATAGTATAGGTCGTTGATGCATTCATCGTTTCTGACGGAAGCATTACAGAGGTTGTCTGTGTCCAACTGTAGCCGGGGGATACTTTCGTTGACGGAAAAACAGGCATACCCTGTTCATAATAATTTTTCATATATGATGCTGCTTTATCTTCAGAATCTTTAAAGGTGAAATCGATAATTTTACCATTTTGTAAAACAATCAAATCCATCTCGCGAGAATAGGTCACCGAATCAAGTTGTGTAGAATCATCTTTGTTGGGTTTGGTGTAATGCCACGTGTCAATTTCATTTATTTTATAAGTGCTGTCATTGATAATTTCTAAAATATTTTGTTTGACAGTAGCTAAAGAGACATCAACTTCTTTTTTTACAAGAGAGTCTGCTGAATAGATTTCAGTTTGACGTTTTGAATCTTGTTTGTATTCTAAACTCATTCCCGGTTTGTATTTAAATGAGAGTTGTATTTCTTTTGTGCCTTCGGTGCAGCTGAGTAACAGCATTGAAAGCAAAATGAGGGCGGTTAGTCTTTTCAATTCTTTCTCCTTGGTAACAATAATATAATCAGTTTACCAAACGATTATATTCATGTATCACAGACAGTCTTCCAAGCATCCCCGGAGGACTAATCAGTAACATTCCCTGTATATGATTAAGTTGTTCTGCTTTGGTAAAAATTGGTGAATCGTCTGGTTCTATCATTTGTTCAAGCGGTGTCATGACAAAAATAGGAGATTCGGCAGGATTGTTTTGAGCAAACTTAGTATCGCTTGTGCCAATGATAATAGAAATTGCAAAAATAATCAATGCAGCTGCTGTTGAGATCAATGCTCGGCTGAATTCAGAGCGTATTTTTTCAGGTGATTTCTGTTTTTGCTGTTCCTGCCAGTCGTTTTTCTCAATCGTACGGGCAAAAATTAAATTGGCTGTTTCTTCAAAATAAAGATCACCCGGATTCACAGAAGCACTGTTATTGAGCAGTTCTTTGAGATGACCGGTAGCTTCTAACTCTTGCTTACAGGAATCACATAAAAGAATATGTTCCTTGAGTTGTGTGGCAAGCACGGGGTCAAGACTGTTGTCGGCGAGGTCATCTATAAGCAGCTTATATTGGAGACATGTCATTTTTACTCCTTTGGGTATAATCGCTGTTTTAATATCTTTTTTAGTTTTGTGCGGGCGATGTGAAGATTCGAGCGAACAGTAGCTTCGGGGCATCCAAATGTTTCCGCTATTTCTGCTTTTGTAAATCCTTCAATATCATGCAGAATTGCTGTTAAGCGTTGTTTGGTCGGAAGTAATTCCAAAGCCTTTAAAATTTCATTCATCAGTCGCTTATTTTTCAGATTCTCTGAGGGGGTGGCTACTTTGGTAGAAAGGGCAAGCTGTATATGACCGGGGAGAGAAGTGGAATCATCAGCCAATGTCGTATGACCTTTTCTTTTTCGTAATAGGTCAATTGAATAATTTGTAGCAATCCTCAAGATGAAACTGGTAAAATATCTTACATTCTCTAAGTCCTTACGTTTGTTATAAATTCGTACAAATGTCTCCTGTACAACTTCATCGGCATCCAAATGATTACCCAGTATCTGAAACGCCACCGAATAGATTTTTCTTTGGTAGCGGTGTACTAGTTCAGCAAATGCTGTGTCATCACCATGTAAAAATTGCTCGACTATTTGAGGAACCGATTTATCCATAATCCCTCAAAATAAATTATCATCAACATATAGACGCTTCTGTTTCGTATCTGTTTAAGTAAATAACAAAATAACCTTGACTCTTAAAACAATTAACATTACAGTTATGTTTGGAACTTGTCAATCTTTTTTATGACAACAACTTAGAAAGAATAATGAGAAATGACAGAAAAACCGCTTTTACAAAATAAATATTTACTTTTTACCGTTGGAGCGATAGGTACCTTTATGGCGACATTAGACGGTTCTATCCTAAATGTTGCTCTGCCAACGATTTCCAACGATTTTGCTGTCTCTATTGATAAAATAGCATGGATTGTTGTGACATATTCGTTAACTCTTATTTCATTGATGCTGATTTTTGGAGTATGGGTTGATAAAAAAGGATATTACTTTGCCTATCGGTTTGGATATATTTTCTTTATAATAGGCTCGGCAATGTGTGCTATCAGCACGAGTTTTGAATTTCTTGTTTTCAGTAGAATAATTGAGGCTATTGGAACTGCTATGTTTGCTGCTATTGGTCCCGGGATGGTAACCTCTGTTTTTGGAGAAAAAGAGAGGGGTAAAGGGATAGGATTGATGGTTATGATGGTTGCCGGCGGGTTTATGGTCGGACCACCATTAGGCGGTTTTCTACTTAATTATTTTCATTGGTCAGCTCTGTTTGTAATTAATATCCCGATAGGTCTTTTTGGTTTGTTTATGACATTGAAGTTTTTTAAATCAATACCAAAACCGGTATTAAAAAGGTCTCTCAAAATTGAGGGGGCGGCATCAATGTCGGTTGCTTTGGTAGCGACAACATTTTGTATGTCCGAAATTAATTCGTATCCATTATATGATTATCATATCTGGGGATTAGCTCTGCTTGCTCTTGTTATGTACAGTCTGTTTTTCTATTTTGAATCAAAACCAAAAACAGCCCTTATCGGGTTGCAGGTATTTTCAAACAGACAGTTTACATCATCTATTGGAGCGATGCTGTTTATGTTTATGGCACTTTCCGGTATTACAATTTTGATTCCTTTTTATTTAGAAACAATCAAAGGATACGCTCCTAATCAGGTTGGTCTGTTTTTAACTATTTTTCCTATAATGATGTTTGTTTTTGCTCCGTTGTCCGGTCGTTTGTCCGATAAAATTGGTTTTCAGCAATTAACAATTGTTGGTCTGCTTGTTTTGATTCTTGGTATGTATTTTCTTTCTGATTTAACAGTGGACTCTACCAAAGGCTATATCATTTTGAGTTTTGTTTTGCTTGGTATGGGGGTAGGGATATTTAACACGCCAAATTCTTCGGCACTGATGGGGTCGGTCACAGAAAAACACAGAGCAGTGACATCATCGATTTTGGGGACAACCCGCAATATCGGTATGTCTATCGGGATTGCATTGTCGACGGCTCTGTTTACATATTTCCAAACACAAAACAGTTTTCTTGGCGATAAGGGAGTTATTTTTGTTAAGTCGTATGCAACGGTGATATATGTTTCAATTGGGATTACCGGAATAGCTTTATTATTTTCATTTTTAAGGGGTCAGAAAAACGCTGTAACTGAAAGTAATTAAAATATTGACTTAAACGAAATATTCGCTATTATATAAATCTTAAATGACTGTTGTAAAAACACCTCAGTTGGGTGGCACACCCCCCTTGGGGTGTGTGGAAATATTCCAAGAGAATAGAAACCTAACCCAAGGGTTAGGCTACACGGTTATTATATGTGTTCCTATATATGGGGCCTTAGCTCAGATGGGAGAGCGCTTGACTGGCAGTCAAGAGGTCAGGAGTTCGATCCTCCTAGGCTCCACCAAAATTTTAAACCCGCTTAACGGCGGGTTTTTTATGTTAAATGATGTATTGATGTACACTATATAATCTCATATATTTCAATATGGGAAAACGCAATAAAATTCGGACAGATAATAAAACAGCACAACCAAGCGATAAACTTTTGCTGGTTGGTTTTCTTGCTCTTATCATATTGCATATAATTGGCGGTTTTTGGCATTCATATTATAGTTGGGGGTTTTCATACTGGTCTCTGTTTTCAATAAATACAATTACTATTTTTGGTGTTCTTTCAATCATCGCTTTGTTGGCAACATATTATTATCGGTCAAAAATCAAATTAGAGTTTTTAGATAGATTTCAATTCACACATAAATCAAAATTTGTGACATTTATATTCTACACAGTAATTTCGATAATTCTGTTTTTTATTTTATATAATTATCGTTCTCAAGCACATATCTATGGTGATGGGTATTCAATCTTAGAATTTTGTTCGATACATTCTTCACTTGTTATTAAAGACCAATATTATTTACAGCTTTTAGCAGTTTATTGGCACTGGCTTATGTTTAATATGTTATCGTCACTGTCGTTTTTAGATAAAGAAAAAATATTTGCTCTTACAAATGTAATTGGCGGGATAATAGGTCTATTAGGGATTTATAAAATTACAGGTCTATTGGCACGTAGTATGAAAGAACGAATTTTTCTGCTTGTGATTTCATTGTCATCTGCATCAATTATTCTATTTTTTGGGTATATCGAAAATTATACATGGGCGATGTCGTTTATGCTCTGGACAATTTATTATTGTATAAGATATATTCATAAGTCTTGTTCAATATTTCTGCTTTTCTTGTTCGCATTTATTTCCTTAGCATTTCATTTGATAACAATACCGGTTTTAGTAACTGTATTTTACGTTTTGTTATATAGAATATATGCGGTTAAGAAAATATTAATTAGACTAACAAATTTTTCTTTGTTTATTGTAATATGTATTGGTTCTCTTATAATTTTGTTTCTATCGCAATTAAAGCAATTGACGCAGTTTGTTCCATTATGGAAGATATCAGGTAATAATTACTCTCTGTTTTCGTTGAATCATCTTAGCGATCTGTTCAATTTAATATTGTTGCTGGCACCGTTAGGCTTGCTTTTTTTTGTGTTTTCAGTTTTACTCAAAGAGAAAGATGAAATCAAAAACGATAAAACTGAAAAAGTTCTCTTTGTTATATCACTTTTAACTTTTCTTTCGGCATCATTTATTGATCCTCAGTTAGGGATGATAAGAGATTTTGATTTATTTTCTTTTTATGGAATTCCATTAACATTATGGGCTGGATATAGATTTTCAAGAATGTATTTAGAAGATAAATTTCCTTCATGGATAATCGTTGCATCTTCTATAATTGTCATCATTCATATTGTTCCTAACCTGTACGAAAAAAACAGACCGGAATTAGCAGTTGAATATCTTGATGAAGTTCTTTGGAAAGACCCCCATTATCAAACTGATTATCAGGACGCATATAGAGGACTTTCGTGGGGAGTTATTCTTGAACACAATGTTAATAGAGGAGATTTGTCAGAAAAATATTTTACCAAAAGATCAACTGTTGATCAATTTGATCCGACACCTTTTTACAATTTAGGATCGTTATATAATAAAAAGAATCAATTGGATTCTTCAAGATATTATTTTCAGAAAGGATTTGAATTGAATCCACAGGATCCAAAGTTTTTATCTAAACTTGCTGAAGTTGAGTGTAAATTACAGAATTTTCAATTAGCAGAAAAATTGGCGAAAGAATCACTAGCTATTGATTCGAATCATTTACAAGGATTGATTGCTTTAGGAAATATTTATGGGGTACAAAATCAAATGGGAAAATCAATAGTATATTTAAGAAAAGCATATGACTTAAATCCTAACGCATATATAATTATGTTGAATTTAGGAGCTCAATATGCTAAAGGAATAAATGCTGATTCTGCATTATATTATTATGATAAGTCATTATCTACTATTCCAAATACTTTAAAGATTAAAATATTGAGTAGACTTATTTCGATTACGCTTTATCAAAATCACCAATCAAAAGCAATTGAGTATTTGAATCAATTAAAACAAATAGCTCCCAATTCCGCACTTGTCCGTAAAAAAGAAAAAGAAATTTATGGGCAGTAAAACTATTGATGTACACTATATAATCTCATATATTTCAATATGGGAAAACGCAATAAAATTCGGACAGATAATAAAACAGCACAACCAAGCGATAAACTTTTGCTGGTTGGTTTTCTTGCTCTTATCATAT
>CALCCW010000221.1:0-5744 GCA_937900185.1 uncultured candidate division Zixibacteria bacterium
GCAGTACTTTTGATAATTTTTTATTGTTTTATTTTTTTTTTTCAAGCAGAAGACGGCATACGAGATATATCAGTGTGACTGGAGTTCAGACGTGTGCTCTTCCGATCTAGAAAGGATTAGGAGCAAAGCCATAATCTCTTGCAACTACATATGAATATATTTTCATTGAAAATCCCTTAACAACTATAGAGAGGAATATTTCTACGATCAAGTAATTTACCATCAGAATCAGACCAGTTATTGATTCTACCGTTAATGGCACCTACTACACTTTTTGCATTCCATCCAACCATCGCATCAGCATACAATTCTAAATTTTTAGGTAAATCTGCTTCTTTCGCTCCATTAGCCCATACGCCAATTATCCTTGTATTAGATTTTTGAGCATGCTCAATTTCCCAATTTACCCATTTACTATGGTGTGTATCAGGTGAAACTAATACTATCATCGATCCTGCCCATTTAATACGAGGAGCTAAAATGCCTGATTTAATATATTCATCACTTTTTGCTTGATTCGGTTTGGATTTTACAATTGACGAGTCTTTTAAAATATATCCTCTATTTTTGAGTAAAGATTTAAGGTCACCTACAACACTATCATCTTCGCTAACATGACTTATAAAAACATTTTTTGTACGGCTCATAATAGCCCTCTATTATTTAAAGAATAACCACTTACCTATTACAATTTAGCATGTATTATTTTATATACAATCACATTTTATATAAATAATTTATTTAAAAATATAACAAAAGTTAAAACAAGACTAAAACAGCCTTATTTGAATATTTGAGAATAAGGCTGTTTTAGTTAGTTTGAGTTTAGCTGGTTAGTAGAGTCTGCCATAGACATTTTTTTGTCCCAATTAGTATTCTCTTTAGAAATTAAAGATTCTACTCTATGAGTTAAAATACTAAAAGCATTATCAGTATTATAAGGAATAGTATTTGTCAAAAATAAATACTTTTCCTTTTTTAAACTCTCACATGTTGTTCGATATTCTATCCAGTTTTCTTGATACTTTCCTAAACTTAACATTGATGCTATAAAAGTTATAATTACACCAAGTAAGCTAACTAAGATAGAAACTACAAATGTAAATGAAGAGTTGTTAATTGAAAGTGCTGATAGAAATGGAATTAAAACTGCAGAAATGATTTCAATTATCCTGAGTATCTTATAATTTGATTGATTTTTAATAGATTTTTTATCATACCAATTAATTTGGTCGTCAAGTCTATCTTTCAAATATTCATCTTTATCCATAACTTCTCACAATCTCATAAAAACTAAATTCAAAATAATATTGTCAATTTATAGGTTAAAATCAATCTCTTTTCTGAATCTACCTTTAATTGATTTTGATTATAACCACTTGTTTATATCATTTTCTTTAAAGCGAACAAACCGTCCCAGCTTGAAATGGGGAATAAATCCGAGATGCGTCCACTGATATATAGTAGACAGTTTCACACCGAGTACGTCCGACATTTCTTGTGGAGTTAGTAGTTTGTTCATATCATTTATTCTATTTTCTAACTAGTGTTAAGAGTGGTGTATTCAGTAACACTACTTTATATATTAAAATATTTCTCTTTTCAATTTCCATAAACTGTTTTATATAAATCCTTTATGTCTTCTAAGCTATCGTCCATTGCACTACCTATTATAAAATTTATTACTCAAGGAGATTATATACTTTAATCATTTATCTATCCCCTGATGAGAACAGCCATCTAATAAACTTTGTTATTGTTTTAAAAATAGATTGTCCTGAAAAACCAAATGACACTTTAAATTTTTGTAATGCGTAGTTCAAACCAAGAGATAAAACCGTAATTGAGATGAGAAGACTTATATGACTTTCTCTAATTGGAACTTTGAATAATTCTAAAATGATTAGGAATCCTATATATATGAGATAGAAATAAAATATATATTTGAGATATTTAAACAATCTTATCACAAGAGGACTTCTACCTGCTGGCTCTGAAAGATTTGTGTTTCCACATTCTCCACAAAAATTGGAATTAACTGGATTTACATGACCAGCCGAACATAACTTTAGATTCCATGTCCTTCCGCAATAACGGCATCTCATAGGTCTACCATGATTCCACTGCTGACAGTGAGGACAGTATTTCATTTAACAATCCTAACTTTTGATTGTTTGAAAAATGCTCTTGATTCTATACGTCCTGATTGTTTCCAGATATTACCAAATAGTATATTTTGGGCTGTATTGTCTATTGTCGAAAACCAGAACATATCTGTTTTGAGTTCATTTGCTATTCTATGCAGATTATCTGTACGAGAATTATTTTTTGTAACAACAAGAACATAGAAAACTTCTTTTCTAAATTCTTGCTTAAATAAGTTCAAGTTTTTAAAAATCTGATAATTTTTAAACTTAGATTTTAGTTTTGAGTGATTGCTTGTTGATAGATCAATCTCAACAAAAAATGAATACGAACAATTTTGATAAATAAACTCAAAATACCCATCAGGCTTAATACTTGTCTTAACTTCTTTATTAGCACGATTATATTTGAACTTGAATTCACAATCTCTGGAATCAAGCCACTTGATAAATTTAAAACTCGGGTGATTCTTGATATCTACCATTAGATTGATTCTGAAATCATTAACTAAGAGGTTATGATTGATAAATTTGTTTTTAGCGATGTTATCTATTTTACGGCGACGCTTTACTTCGTCTATGTCAATTCCGAAACTTTCAGCTACTACCCTGAACAGAGCTTGATCCAATAGAATAGATGGCTTCTGAACTTCCCAATAAAGTAGGCTGATAATACCTATCCAAAAACCGATTATCATAAAGCTTACGAAATCGAATATTGACTCTTGTTATAGACTTCATATCAAATAATAGCTGAATTTGAGACCTAGTTAGATAACGATACTGAAAAACTGCTTTAATAATCTCAATATCTCTTTTTTGAATTATCAGCACAGAAGGTATTTTTGACCTCTTGTGTCTCGATTGGCGTTTATCAGATTTAATACACATTATAGGATTCCCTCTTCAATACCAGAACTTACAATTTTTTGAGTTTTTACTTTAACTTTTGATTTTACTGTGGAAACTATTGTAGCATTATGATTATTGGCTCTTGATGACCTTAATTCTTTATCAATAACAGTTCTCTTCTTGTAATATTTGTTATAACAATTTTTACGCAACCTATTAGCAATATGCTGATTTGGTACTGTAGATTTAATATGATGTATTTTAATCTTTTTAAAACTTCCATCTGAAACACGATGTATAACTTCTCCCACTCCTGAAGTTGATAATGATTGCTTGAGTAAAGCTTTATCGCTTTCTTTAAAGACGTTTAAAATCTCTCGAATGTCATTATGACCCAATCTGAAAAATAATGTAGTTGCCACGTTGCCAAAAATTGATTCACGCATTGATTTATCTATTTGTGCTAAGTTCTGATGAGCTAAAATTAATGAGAGTTTATACTTTCGAGCTTCTGAAAGAATTTCTTCAAAATTATATCCCATAAAGTTCTGGAACTCGTCAACTATTAAATGAAAAGGAACTCTTCTTGATTCTGGAATATCGGCTCTTGAAAGAGCTTCTGATTTAATCTTTGAAATAAATAATGAACCTAAAAGATGAGAGTTTTCACTAAGCACCCCTTTACTGATATTAATTATTACCCATTTCTTTTCATCCATCAGTTTACGGAAATTCAAGGTAGATTCCTTTTGAGCAAGGATGTGTCTGATATAAGGATCAGATGTAAAAACAGTTAATTTGTTAAGAACTGGTTCTATATAAACTGGTTTCATCCTATCAGATAATGCTCCAAATCTATTAGTCCAATAGTGCTTAATTTCGTAGTCTTGTAAATTATCAACGATATTAGTTCTGAAGCTTTCATCTGTTAAAAACAAAGGAGCTTCAACCAAAGACCTTTTTGATAATGACAATGTAATTAACAAATTCCGAAGTAATTCTTCCATCCTTGCTCCCCATGAAACATCTTTCCATATTTTTTTAAAGACTCCTAACATGTCAAATGCTTCCGAGTAAGAATTATTTGCGTTTGAACAACTTAAGGGATTAAAGGCAGGGGCATAGTCTTTATCAAATGGTTCGATAAGAACTAATTTCTTTGAAATAATTGCTTCTTGTTCAGGTGTTATAGCTTGGGAAGCTATGTAATTAAAGATCATTCTTGAGAGATCACCATGTATATCAATAACTGCAAAGCCTGAATTTAATTTTACAAATGACATGAGCATTAATAAAATTAAATAAGTCTTACCTGAACCTGATTGTCCAAGAATGTAAGCATGCTTTCCTAATTGTTGTAGGCTGAGAAAAATTTCTTCAATTTTCTTTTGATTATAAAAATTTGGAGATTCCCCAAGACTTATGGAGTCATGAGGAATCTGTCCTTTGCCAGATTTTGATAGAAAGTGATTAGTTAGCCCTGAAATTGGTTTAAAAAATATATCTTCCAAGAATGATGAATATTCAAGTTTAGATTTATCTTTTCTATTTGATCGCATTTGAAACACCATTTGTTTTTGAACACAATAAGCATGTCGGATTTTGTTTCTTTAGAGATTTAGAATCTGACATAAAACCAGCCAAGTAAATCATACGATAATTCCATGTTCGTTTTCGATCCATTAGTACCGAATCAATTCCAAATAAAACCATTCCTGAAACTACTTTCAGAATATCTTTCATAGCAGGAATATTAGGGCATGGAGTTACTTGATTATTGATAGCATCTGGAAACATACATCCAAAACAAGCACATTCTGTTTCCTGAATAAAGACATATCCTTGATTGGCATCACGAGATACAGCAGTAAAGATGACTGGAATATTATGTTTGAGACCGTACTTTGATGCACAAATTCGGGCTTCATCATTATCAACACCGCACACTACTAAATCTTGGTTATAATTTTCTTTCTTCAAGTATTCTTGAAAAAAGAAAGGATGCCCTTTTAGGCTTGTCCCCATAAATCCAACTTTACTTAGATTCTTTACAATTTGAACAGCTTTATTTTTTCCTATATCTTTTTTATAAAACTGCTGTCGATTTAGATTTGATAAAGAGACTGTATCACCATCAACAAACGTTATCTCTCCAATCCCTTTTCGTACTAACCCTTCACCAATTTCACCATTTAATCCACCTGCACCAATCATCAATATTTTAAATTTTGAATATTGGTTTGGGTCAAAGCCTGAAATTCCAAGATGTCGTTCAAAAATTCTATCATTTAGACGATTATTATTTCTTAAATCCTTACACTTAGTTTTATGAAATTTCTGTAAGTTTATAAACACCTTTTGAAACATTTTCGACTCCTTTCCCAGATATACTGATTTTGTATTGGAGCTTATCTGAGAAAAATCTTAGATACCCATCTCTTGAGAAAATTCCACCGATTGTTTTATAGTTCCCTTTTTCCAATCTTTCCTGATTAGAAAAATCGGTACTTGAAGGATTATTTGAATTGATTCCTCGACTAGGGTGTGAGATCGGAAGAGCACACGTCTGAACTCCAGTCACACTGATATATCTCGTATGCCGTCTTCTGCTTGAAAAAAAAAAAATATATCTATCTTCTTTTTTTTTTTTTTTATATTCATTTCCTTCATCTCTCGATCTCGGGTAGACATTTTTCGAGTGCCGCACCCTCCACTCATCTATGTATTCCTGCGACTGTCCCGACCCCC
>CALCCW010000222.1:0-4928 GCA_937900185.1 uncultured candidate division Zixibacteria bacterium
GAAACGAGTAAAGAGGTCTTGCAGATGTAACAGAGTGGTAAAGCTGGTTAAGAGTTGTAACGTTAGATTAAATCTGTTTTCGGTTGTGTTTGTGGTTTTTTTTTTCAAGCAGAAGACGGCATACGAGATATATCAGTGTGACTGGAGTTCAGACGTGTGCTCTTCCGATCTCCATCACAAATCATCCAATTATCCCTTGTATCAAGTGTTCCATAATACCATAGATGTATATCAGAATGGCTTGTGGGACCTATTCCTTGATAACCTCCTAATTCTAAGATTTCTTGTTGAATGAATCTGTTGTACGCACCTTCTACAAATTCTCCATCAGGATCAACATGTCCATTGGAGTAAGACTGCCAATAATTATCCGCAAATAGAACATTTTCATAAATAATTGGGTCTGCATCTAAAGATGCTGAAACAGGGTGTGGATCAAGTGTAGTCACATGATCAATCCACAACCCACGCTCTCCCAATAATCTAGAAATTTCACATACAAGTGATCCCCCACGGCTGTGTCCTATTAAGTGAATCGGTAATTCTAGTAATCTACTATCTGTTTCATTGATTAACTCATCAACAAAAAATCCTGCAATATTTGTAGTAGATCTCATAATCGTAGCAAGGTCAGTCCAGTTCAGTACTATAACTATCTCACCTAAAAAAGCATTATCACTAAGGTTATTTAAGTTTGATGAAGTGACATTAGTAGTTAATAAACCACCTTCTATATTTACATATCCTATGTGCGAATATTCCTGATCAGGTATACCAAAATTATCTCCGACAGCATAGCCAAGATTATTTAACCAAGTTACATCTTCCTTATATAGAGAAAAACCATGTGTGATAATTGTAACACCTGCCCCATTTGTCATTGAAGGAAGACAAAAACATATTAAAAGAAACGTAAGAGTTATTAACAATTTTTTCATATAAATTTACTCCGTCTTTTAAAAGTAATATAATAACATCTATAATTTATTAATATATTACCTACCTAAAAGGAGATATGTAGAAATTTATTGAGGTTTATTTTCTAAAGCTCGGAGTTCTCGTTCTGTGACAAAACAAGAATCATTCCAATATTCAACAGCAAGAAGGCGTTCTTCACGGTATTCATCCCAATCGATTTCTGGGAGTAACCCCTGAGAAACAAGAATATCTCGTGTTATGACAAATTGATCAAAAATCCTGACATTTTGAACTCTGAATGTACTATCTATAAGATAACTAATAGTTGGTGTCTTATCGCCCATGTTAGTCTGTTCATTCACATTAATCCAATATTTATTTGGTGATTCAATCACCATACTACTCACTGCATTATATCTCTCTTTACTAACAAGTGAGATATCTGTTTGAGGGAATTTAACATATTGTATTTGGTTCCCTTTTATAATATCAATATCATAAGATTCAAATACATCATAAGATGGTGAAATACCTTCAAAAGATTGGGCGTCCAAAACATATAATACCGCTGAGTGGATATTATTGTTTATACCACAAAAGATGAAAAGCTTATCTTTAAGCTGATAAAATCTATTTTCAGTAAAACTAGAACTTCCGCTATTTATATACCATGACAAAGATTCACCTGATATAGACCAAAGTCTTATTTGAGTAGTTGAAGGATGTGAAGCTGAAACAGCAGTAAGAATTTGAAATGAATTATTAACTTTTAATATTTTCACATTATTCAAGGCATACTCATGCTTACTAGAGTTTTTAGCAGGATACTCATTATATATTACCGCATCACTACTCCACAGTTCATCCCCATTATCATCATAAAGGAATAAATAACCACCTGACTGACACGTTTCTGAACGCATTTGACTTGGAGAATATGCAACTTCATTTAAACCATCATTGTCAATATCATCAATAGCATAGCTGTAAATATATTCAATTGGACAATCCATTTCTACTTCCCATAGAAACAAAGAATCAGCATTTAAAGCTTCAAAACCATTTTCTGTTATTTGTAAATATTGAGGACTCCAATCAAACCAGGGACTAACTTTGGGGAATTGTTGAATTAATAGCATCCCTGCAATAACTACCAAAGCTACCAATATCGGTATTTGTACTTTGGTCATTTTAGAATATTTATAGATTGTCTTTGCTGCAATTTCACCTATACATACTTTCTCAGAACGAGTTATATCTTTAGTTCGTAAAATATCAGAGAAATTTTCTACTGGATGTAAAAATAATTTTCTGTTTGGATAATTGTTATTTAACTTTTCAATAATTTGTTTAG
Organism: uncultured candidate division Zixibacteria bacterium; assembly: GCA_937900185.1. Lineage (GTDB taxonomy): Bacteria > Zixibacteria > MSB-5A5 > GN15 > FEB-12 > QQUK01. Next base: position 2,273 of record CALCCW010000222.1, read on the forward strand.
CTTTTTCATAATTACTTTCCGGTAAAACCAGATAATTGATATGAGAAAAGAATATTCGTTCAATTTTATATAATAATGTATCTTCATTAATTGGAAGCACATTCCCCTGTTTATCAAGTGAGCCTGTTAAAACAACCTCGCCAGATAAAAATCTTTCATATCGTTGCACCTCATCTTTGATTAAGTTTGTATACATCACAGCTGCAGATGCCAAACCTATAGAATCACCGGTTACTTCCTGAGTATTATGCATGATATTTAGATGAGAGTGTAGAAATATGGATTTATTCCCAATAAATTGTTTAATATGTGATTTTACTATGCTGATTGAATTAAAAATAACTTCAATATATGGATCATTATGAGATTTTAATTTATCGTTAAGTGAAATTTTATCTTCAGTAACTCTTTTACTTAAAAGTTCAACATTACATTTTAGTTCACAAAGTTTTCCCCTGTAACTGTCTTTATCTTTTTCGACCAAGATACAATTTACAAGTTCATTTGATAGTTTTTCACACTTGCTTTCCCACTCATCCAGAATAGAACGATAGAAATTGTATGCTTCTACGTTTGCTTTCGATAAATATTTTATCCTAAGTTCTAATCTTTCAAATGGTGTAAATCTATTTTCAATATTTCCATCAATACTAATTGAAATTTTATTTTCAAAATGATTATTATAGATTTCAATTGACTGCTTAAACTCACCAACATAACATAATAATGTAACTATTCTTCTTATTACAATATTAGATTTTTCACTAATTTGAAGAGTTTTGGATATCGCCAACAGTTTTTTTAATTCTTCAATTGTAACATTATAAATAGAATTCTCTGTCAAATATTTATAAAAATTCTGTTTATAAACCTGAACATATGATTGATAAATATCGTTATTGATTACAGGATTCATATCTTCCCAAAAATTTAAAATAGCAATCAGTTTATATTCGTCCGGAAGACTTTTTGTCTGAATCGACTGTAGTTTTTCAAACTCTTTTGTGAATTGTATTAGTGACTTTGTCATCTATGAAAATATACGGATATTAATTCCGTCTGACCCTTCTTTTAGATTAAATGAAACAACAGAATGTGAGTTTGCTTTTTCTATATAAATCTGATCATCCTGAATTAATGAAATTTTAATATCATCAATATCTACTTTCCCATTTAGTTCAAGTAGTTGTATTTGCAGAAAATGTCCTTCGGTTTTTTCTTCAAAGTTAATCTTTAACTTATCATTATTTTTTGTAGTAAGAATAACTTCAGTTGTTTCTTCTGTTTTGTCAGGATTATAATCAAACGGTTCTAACTTAAAAACAGCATCCGGTAATTTTACCTGCCATTTTTCATTAGAGAGAGAATCTATATCCAGATTTTGAATGATAGCTTTTCCTTTTTTATCTGTCATAAAATGTCTATTTAATTGAGGTAATTCGATTAATACGTTTGACATATTTTCTTCATTTTCAGAAAGAACTAAGAGATATTCTTCATCTAGTTTTGCGTCTTTAATTAATTTAACAACAATTTCTGGGTCTTCTGAAATGAATGTTGAAATTATCTGAATCGGAAGATTTTCTTCTTGAATCCCATCTGCTGCTAAATATGGGAAATCATCCGCACATATTTTGGGTAATAATTGTAATAGTATGATATTAGCTCTTGGTTGGTGATATTTAAATTTTTCATTTATCAACTTCAGCTCTTCTGAGTAATCTTGATTTAAAAATTCATTGTATTTTTTTGAAGTAAGAGTAATCTGATTATATAATTCCAGGCAGTATTCACAGTCAGAGAGATGTTTATTGGCATATTCCATTTTGTCTTTTTCAAGCTTATGGTCAATAAATCTTAGTATATCTTCATAATTCAAGTGCATTTGTATTCCTTTACTTACTCTCTATAGTACCTGCCAAATATAATTATTGTAGATTATTTTTTAGTTTTTCTTTGAATATCTCTAATGCTTTTCTAAATATTGTATCAATTATATGTTTGTAATCTGACTGATATTTCTGACTGTTAATATTAACCAACTCTTTAAAATATTGGGGGAATTTATCATAGCTACCATTATATCCAAAATCAGTCAGGAAATTATCTACAGCTAATAGGGTACTCTCTCTTGCAGATTCTGTAATCTTTTTATTATCAATAAAATGCTGTAAATGATTACCTGAGATAAGTTCCATCGTCTCTTCATGTGCCTTTTCGACAGATTTCTTAATAGAATTATGTTCGATGTTTGAAAGTAGTTTAGGTGAAAAATCTTTAGACCCAATATGTTTTGAGTTTACTTTAATACATGTTGATATCAACAGTGATTTATCAATCACATTTTGATATTCAGTTAATTCATTTATTTTATTAAATATTATTTTCAACCAATTTGGTCTTGTTGTGTTTTTGTCTGAGTTAAAAGATTCTAATACTATATTTTCAAATAGTTCAATTGGGATAGGTTCATTTTCTAAACGAAGATTACTTTTATAATCTTTAATACCAATAACTTTTGCTCTTCCGTCAGTAGTTTGTATCTCATAACAACTTGAATCTATAGCTCTTTTGAGTTGTTTTAACAAGTTTGCTATAGATCGGAAGAGCGTCGTGTAGGGAAAGAGTGTAGATCTCGGTGGTCGCCGTATCGTTA
>CALCCW010000223.1:0-13033 GCA_937900185.1 uncultured candidate division Zixibacteria bacterium
GATTTACACTCTTTCCCTACACGACGCTCTTCCGATCTATCTATTCGCAACTCTTACGTAAAACTGTTCTCCCATATTTACTTGCTCGGGAAAATCAATCATCGGCACTGACTTATTTTTCCTTTTTAAAGCAAAGTCAATTTTGGTCGACAGAACAGCTTCGGACGTATCAATGGGAACGCTTGAAAAAACTTCTAAAAGAGAGCTATGAGAATACTCTGTATTATCGAACAGCTATGGATGAACATGGATTGACCCCTGAATCTTTTACATCATTTGATGATCTTAAAAAATTGCCTATTCTCACAAGAGATATTACATTTGACAAACAAGAACAGTTTTTTTCAAAAAAATACAGCAAATCCTCTCTACAGGAATTCACCTCCGGCGGAACCACCGGACAACATGCTATTCTTTTTCGTACTCAGGAGAGTTTTAACCAAAAACTTGCGATGGCATGGCGGCATGAAACATGGATGGGAAGATTTCCTACTGATAAAATGGCACTTATCTGGCCGGCAGCAATGGACATCACTGAGAATGAACCGCTAAAGACTAAAATAAAAAACAGATACATGCACCGTATAATGATTTACAAGGCTGGCGGGCTTGACTTGGCATCATTGAACTTTATCAACCAAGATTTGCTGAAATTTAATCCTAAATTCCTCAAAGTGTTCCCCTCGGCTTTATTTGGATATACTGAATTCTGTATTGAAAATAATTTGAAACATCCAAAATACAAAGCTATTCTCTCAACCGGAGAACCACTGTCAGAAAATCAAAAAAAATTGTTTGAACAAACTTACAACTGCCCTGTTTTTGACATGTACGGTTCCCGTGAAGTTGGTAATACGGCATCAGAATGCTCAGAACATGAGGGCATGCATATTACCATGGAAACTTCTTATGTAGAATTTGTCAAAGAAAACAAAGATGTTGAGTTCGGCAGTGAAGGAGAAATGCTTATTACCGATCTTACCAATTTTGCTTTCCCGTTGATTCGCTATGCTATCAACGATTATGGCATCCCCATGAAAACAAACTGTTCGTGCGGAAGAGGGCTTGTTCGGATGGATAAAGCATTAGGACGGTTGTCTGATAATATATATAAACCGGATGGCTCCAAAATACTGGGACATGTATTAGGTATTGCTATAACTTTTGAAGGTCCGCCTATCGGTCAAACACAAGTCATTCAAAAAACATACACAGACTTTATTGTTAAAATAACCAATAAGCCTAAACCAACAAAAGAGATTATAGATTTTATTGAAAAAGAGATGAAGCATTTAATAGGCGAATCTATTAATATCGTAATCGAAATTGTCGATGAAATACCAAAGGAAAAATCAGGTAAAACAAGATTTATCAAATGTGAGATAGAAAAATAAATGTTCTGAAGGAATTTACGTGAAGATACTGATTATAGATGAAGAATTCCCCTACCCATTAAATTCAGGGAAAAGACTGCGAACAAGCAACCTTACTTATGAACTTGCCAAAAGTAATGATGTGTCATATCTCGCTTTTGGAGAAAAACAGAGTGCATCGGCACAACATTTCAAATCTCAAAATATTCAGCCGATAGCTGTTACTCCAATCAATAATAAAAAATCAGGGCTTTCATTTTATATCAAATTATTAGCAAATCTTTTTTCACCTGACCCATATATTGTTACATCGCATTACTCAAAAGAGTTTGAAACAACTTTGCATACACTAATTTCCGATAAGGCTTTTGATGTTCTCATTTGCGAATGGACACCGTATGCTCAATATGTCAAGAACATTCACAATGCCAAAAGTATTATAGTTGCTCATAATATAGAATCCGATATTTGGAAACGCTACTACGAAAACGAAACTAACCCACTCAAGAAATTTTATATCGGTTTACAGTATAAAAAAATTCTTACCTTTGAAAAAAACTGTTTCAAATGGGTCAATGGTGCCACAGCGGTATCCTCTATTGATGCATCCTTTATAGAAAAATTACAACTTCCATACAAACCGGTAGTAATTGAAAATGGCGTTGATACCGATTTTTTCCAGCCGTCTGACAAACAAATTTTCCCTAACAGATTAGTTTTCACCGGTTCAATGGACTGGCGTCCCAACCAGGATGCTGCTGAATTTTTTGCCGCTGAAATTCTTCCGCTTCTCAAAAAATCTGTTCCTGATATTGAAGCATATTTTGTCGGACGAAACCCTCCCTCTCATATTGTAGAGCTTGACAAAATTGACGGTATCACTATTACCGGAATGGTCGATGATGTCCGTACTTTTATCGCCGAAGCGGCACTCTATATAGTTCCTCTCAGAATCGGCGGAGGTTCTCGTTTGAAAATTTTAGAAGCGATGAGTATGCAAAAACCGATAGTGTCCACATCGGTTGGAGCAGAAGGTTTAGAAGTCACCGACAAACATGATATTTTAATTGCTGACTCGCCCAAAGAATTTTGTGATACTATTTTAAAAGCACTGGCAGATAAACAACTCTGTGACACAATTGCTCAAAACGGAAATAAGTTAGTACATGATAAATATAAATGGAGCAGTATCGGCAAAAAACTAAACCAATATGTATCAGAGCTGTCATAGATGAATAATAACAAGAAAAATAAATTACGCATTTTACACCTTCGGGCTTCAAATTTTTACGGCGGTCCTGAAAGACAACTTCATTTTCATGCTAAGTACGCCAAAGATGAAAATGTCGATGTTGTCATATCTTCTTTTTTAGAAAACAGTCAAACTCCCGAATTTATTACAATAATTTTAAACGATAATATTGAAACTCATACCTTTGATGTTGCCAGTGCCTATGACCGCTCGGCAGTTAAAAAAATCAAAGAATATCTCTGTGAAAATAATATTGATATTCTTTGTACCCATGACTACCGCACTCATTTTTACGGTATGTTTGCAACAAAAAATATTAAAACAAAATGGATTGCATTCTCTCGCGGGATGACCAAAGAAAATTTGAAAATAAAAATTTTCACTTATTTTGAAAAATTTATTATTAAAAAAGCTGACCATCTTGTTGCTGTATCAGAATCACAAAAACAAAAACTCATTGCCCAAGCAGTATCAGAAAATAAGATTACAACCATTCATAATGCAATTGACATCAGTTTAGTTGATAATATCAACCCGCTTTCATTAAAAGAAAGATTTGATTTCCCTCATGACTCAATAGTTGCCATCAGCGGAGGACGTTTTTCAGAAGAAAAAGGTCAAATTGATTTTGTAAAAGCAGCCGAAATTGCAATTGAAAAAAACAAATATCTTCGCTTTGTTCTTTTTGGTGACGGACCCGATGTTGAGAAAATAAAGAAATATATACATGAAAAAAATCTCGTCACATATATTATCTGTCCCGGATTTGAAAAAAACATCCTCGGATATTTAAAAGATGCAGACATGCTGGTAAATCCATCTCTTTCAGAAGGACTGCCCAATATTGTCTTAGAAGCAATGGCATCCCAAATTCCGGTTATTGCCACAAATGTTGGAGGACTCCCTGAAATAATAGATTCAGGTAATAACGGCATTCTTATACCATCTGAAAACAGCCGAGTATTAGCAGATACTCTGCTTACTTTAGCTTCAGATTTACAGGTTCAGGATAAATATAAAAAAAATGCTCGACAAACAATTATTGATTCATTTAATTTTAAAAGTCAAAACAACAAACTGATAAACCTCTATACACAGATAGCCGATTAAAAATGCCTGAACCGATTAAAATAGCTTATGTAATTGATACCATAGCAACACCCTCAGCCGGAACAGAAAAACAACTGCTCTACTTGCTGAACGGGTTAAACCGTGATAAAATATCGCCTTATTTGGTCTGTTTTTATCAATCGGAATGGATGGAATCGCAAACATTTGATTTCCCTGTGTACTATATAAACTTGCGGAGTTTTTTATCTGCTGATTTTTTTAAGGCATATAAATTATTTAAAGATCTACACAAACAACAAAAGTTTGATATTGTCCAAACATTTTTCAAAGATGGAAATATCTTCGGAACTATCGCAGCTCATTTTGCAAAAGTCCCCAAAATAATTTCAAGCCGTCGAAATATAGGCTACTGGCATAATAAATTTCAGATAACTATTTTACGGTTTTTACAAAAATGGACAACTTATTATTTGGCTAATTCTCAGGCAGCAGTTGACATGACTATTGAAATTGAACATGCGGACAAAAAGAAGTTTCATATCATTTACAATGGATTAGACCTCAAACGATTCCAATCAATAGAGCGTATAACAAGGCAAAAACAAAGAGAAATATGGAAATGCTCAGAAGATGATATTGTAATCGGGACTGTTGCCAATTTACGACCGGTAAAAAGACTTCATACTGTTATCGAGACAGCCAAAAAGTTGATACCGCAATATCAAAATTTAAAATTTATATGTATTGGAGAAGGGTCAGATAGAAAACATTTGGAAAATCTAATAAGCAGTTATAATCTTACTGAATATTTTTTTCTCCCCGGAAGTTCAGAAGATATTCCGTCTGTTCTTTCAGGTTTTGACATTGCATTACTTCCCTCATCGAATGAATCTTTTTCAAATTCATTGATAGAATACATGGCATCATCTCTCCCGATTATTGCTACAAAAGTCGGCGGTAACTCAGAGGCTATTACCCATGATGAAAATGGTCTCTTATATAGTTTAGAAAATCAAAACGGTTTAACTGAATCTCTCAAAATTATTTTAGACAAAAAAGAAAAAGCTCACACACTTTCAGAACATGCAAGAAAAAAAGCATTCGCAGAATATTCTATTGAGAAAATGATTCAAAACCACGAACAATTTTACCAATCAGTCATATAACGAGGTTTTTTATGAAACGAATATGTAAGATGATAGTCATAGCATTTTTCTATATCCTTATGCTTCCTTTTGGTGTCTTAGCGAAGCTCACCTATAAACTGTTCGGCTCACAAATTCTTTTTACAATGTTTGGAGAGTTCCTTTCTCTTATACCGAGTTTTCCGGGGTATTTTAGTCGGGGATGTTATTATCAAATGACTCTTGCCAAAGCAGACATTGAGCTGTTTTTAGCTTTTGGATCGTATATTTCAAAAATTGAGACGAGAATTGGAAAAAATGTGGCTATTGGAGGAAGAACGACTATTGGACTTGCTGAAATAGGTGATAACGCTGCGATTGCAAATCATGTATCAGTTCTCTCCGGCAGGAGACAGCATAATTTTGATGATCCCGGTTCATTGGTTGTTGATGCAGAAGGTGTTTTTGACAAAATAGTTATTGGCAATAATGTATTTATTGGTGACCAATCGGTAGTTATGGCTAATATAGGAGACAAGTCGATTATCGGAGCCGGCTCTGTAGTGGTTAAAGAAATCCCTTCATACTCGGTTGCAGTCGGTAATCCTGCAAAAGTAGTCAAAAAAAGAACTAAATAATTTTTTCAATATTCCTATATATATAAAAGACTCTATATAGGAATGTTCATGAAAAAAATTATTAAAAATATTATTATATCTATTATATTCTTTCTCACCGCTCCAATTGGGTATACTTCTAAAATTCTCTACCTTTTTTTTCAATCTACAATACTCTATGTTTTTTTTGCTCAATTTTTTGCTCTTGTCCCCGGCATTTTAGGAACATTCGTTCGAGCATCTTTTTATAAGCAAACTCTTAAGAAATCATATCTTGATTTGGACATTGGTTTTTGTTCTTTTTTCTCAAAAATTGAAACCGAAGTCGGTAAATCTGTTTTAATTACAGGACATTCTCAAATAGGACTTGTCAACATTGGAGATTATACAGTCATCGCAAATTATGTATCAATTCTCTCAGGACGCTATCAACACAATTTTACTGACCCTACAAAAAAAATAACTGATGAAGTAAATGATACATATAACTGTATACATATCGGTTCAAATGTTTTCATAGGCGACAATTCAACTATAATGGCAAACATAGGTAATAATACAATTGTAGGAGCAGCAAGCAATGTTATTAAACCTCTACCGCCGTATATTGTTGCTGTTGGAAATCCGGCTCAAATAGTAAAACAACGGATAAAAGAACCAAATCAACCGGTTGCTGTATAAATTTTTCTACTTTGTTCAAAAATTAAACAATTTAAATATTATATGTACGTATCTCATACAAGAACGGTTATTTTATTCTGTTGTTACACATGAACTTAGAATGTTTTTTCTCTATTTTGTCTATAGGCATGAATTTTGAAGTTGAAACTTTGATAATATTTTTGCTTCTTATTATAATAAAGTGTGTAAGAGCAATTATAAAATAGAAAGCAGTATCAAATAATATGAAAAAAATTATATATATAGTAATACTTGCCATTCTTGTGGGTGTCATCGGGATAGCATACAAACTAAACAAGATGAATGCTTTTATTTGGCTTCCAGATTACATTACAAATTCTCCTACTTTTGAAGAGACTGATGGTATTACAGATATTATTTTTGTTGTCATTGACCACTGGGAACCGGGCGGAAATGAATACCCTCTTTTGGCATGGACAGAAAACTATCGCAAACTCGCTGATAAACATATAGATTCCGATGGAATCAAATTACAGCATACATGGTGCTACCCTATTGAGCAGTTTCGAGGATATGAAGTTGATTCAATCGTACAACTGAGTCGCGAAGGTTACGGTGATGTTGAGCTGCATTTCCATCACCAAGAAGATACCCATGATACATTTACCCAAAAGATGAAAGCCGGACTTGATTCTCTCAGAGCTCACGGAGCGTTACGAACTAATGATTCGCTTGGTTATTTTGCTTTTGTACATGGTAACTGGGCATTAGACAATTCACGTGCAGGTCAAGGAAACGGTATGTGCGGTGTTGATGATGAGATCACTATTTTACAAAATCTTGGTTGTTATGCAGATTTTACCTTTCCGGCAATGACCCAAACAGCTCAACCGTCTTTGGTTAACAAAATATATTACTGCATAGATGATCCCAACAAACCAAAATCTTATGACACAGGAACCATATCATCTGTTGGGTACACCCCTAAAGAAAATGAATTTATGATATTTGAAGGACCATTTATGATAGATTGGTCTGACTGGCGTTTTAAAACTCATCCTACTTTCGATGACGGAAATATCTATTGGGAAATACCGACTACTTTTGAACGTTTTGAAACTTGGCTTTCTGCCAATATCCATGTTGAAGGTCGTTCAAACTGGCAATTTGTACGCCCTTTTACTCATGGCTGTGATTTACATAATAAAAAAGCCTTTGACAATATTTTAGGTAAAAATATTGATAAAATGCTGACAAAAGTAGAAAAAATCTATAATGACGGCAAAAAATACCGATTACATTATATGACAGCCCGAGAGGCATACAATGTCGTAAAAGCTGCCGAAGCAGGGCATAATGGAAATCCAAATGAGTACCGTGATTTCATTTTGCCAAAATATAACTATACTCCGGATTCATTGAGTCTGTGATGTTACATAAGAAATTTTCTTTTTAGGAGAATATATATTATGCGTAAAATAATTTTCATTCTCATGCTCTTTGTGCTTTGTACCGGGCATTTGACAGCAGCACAAAAATCAATTTCATCGCTGCCGTTTACTATATCTTCCACAAACGCATCGCCAAACGATACGTTTGTTGTTACATCTGACCTTACAACATCAGGTCAGGCATTAACTGTTTCTGCTGATAACGTCGTGGTTGATTTCAACAATCACACAATTACTTTTGGAACCTCAGCATCAAGCAGGACTACCGGCATTTTAGTAACCGGCGATAATGTTTCTATTGAAAATGGAACCCTTATGCACGGCGTGAATTTTTCGTCCACACTTTCACGTATCCGCGGCATTGATATGAACAACTGTCAAAATTCTGTTATCAGAAATATGAATATTACTGTTGGCGGTTATATCCCATCTTCTGTTACTGACGGTGTCAACGGAATATTCAACATCTTTGTTGACGGTTCCTACACCTTTAAGGATAAAATTGTTAATTGTATATTAACCAATGAAGTTGTCGGCTATTATTACCGCCAATATTGGGTGGCATCGGCAGTTCGGTTAGACAAAGGATACAATGACGCACTGATTGTTGATCTCGACCAAGATTATCATGTTTGGGTCTGTTCAACACAAGTTACAAAAACTCCTCATTCCGGTTTTTTCTTCTACGGACAAGAAGGTGGAAACTCCGGTGCTTTTTGGGCTTCCGATAATCATATTACCGTTGATGCCAGAAATGACGGACCTTATGCGGGGTATCGTTATGGTGAAGCGTATGGTATTGCATCACGTGGGTCTGAACATCTTAGAATTTGGAATAATAGAATTGATTTCGGTACCAATTATTTTGGAGGTATGGGGATTTTCTTAGAAAGTACAACTCCGTTAGATTTAGGCGGTTTTTCTACCATCCATAACAATACTATTTTATCATCTATTGGACCACTTGATGCAACAGGAACCGGTAATTCCGGTCATTCTACCGGTATTCGTATCAGGCTTAGAACCGCTAATTTCAAAATTTATGATAATGATATTACCGTCTATTCCGACTTAAACCCCTCGACCCTATACCGATGCGGATTAGCAAATGGTATTTTTATGGGATATGATAATAGTAATAATCCAACTGATTCCATTTATATTTACAACAACAGAATCACTACTATTGCTGCCGATGGTGCGGGTGCTGACTGTATTTCTATAATGAGTAACAAATTAGGAAACCCCGCAGAATTCTCTAACAATGTTTTATCCAGTAACGGACACATGTATCATTTTGCCACAGACGGTGGTGGTGCTTATGGAGTAAACTCTTATTCTGATACGATGGTTCAAATTGATAATTTGTCAAACTTCAGTACCTTTTATTTAGGTGTCAATGGTGTAACTTGGAGTTCGGGAAATAATAAAATTTGTGATGGGATCTATCTTTCGGGTACTTCCGATAAAGACATTCTTATGTCAAATTTGGGTACACAGGATATTACAATCCAAAGAACTTTAGACATTGAAGTTATAGGAAACAACGATCAAGTAGTCACCGGTGCCTCTGTCACTGTTGTAAACGGATATGGTGAGACAGTTTTGTCGGGAATAACTAATTCCTCAGGTCATTTTTCCGGACCTGTCTCTTACTGGTTTGCCTCAAGAACTCAAGCAGACTCAACCAATTATAATAACTTCTCTCTAACTGTTCAAAAAGGAAGCGACACATATGTTTCAGATTTTGTAGTAGATAAAGACGTTGTCCTTCCAAAAGTTAACCTATTAAATACAGCCGGAGAAGTTGACTCTATTCCACCTGACCCGGTCAACGACCTTGGTTGTACCCCCGGAGCAGGTGATGGTAACATCAATCTTGTATGGACATCAACCGGCGATGACGGTTCTGACGGTACAGGGATTTTATATGAGATAAAATATGCAACAACAGCAATTAACGCCTCAAATTTTGATGTAATACCTACATCGGTATCAAACCCGCCTATTCCACAGGTCGCAGGAACATCACAATCAATGACTCTTTCCGGATTAACTTCCGGAACAAATTATTATATTGCTATGAAAATATATGATGACGGCGGTAACCCATCATTGATATCAAATGTTGTCAATTGCGACGCATCGGTTGATATTACTACCGGCGGAGGTGACGGCGGTGGTGACACCACCGGTACTGATCAGTTTGTCTCAAGTGTATTGGTTCCCGAATCAGGTGCTACCGTTCTTACCAATCAACCTATATTGTCCGCACAAAATATAGCTGCTGTAGGGGCTAATAATTATTATTTTGAAGTGGCTACCGATACATCATTTACATCGATGGAAACAACATCACCTGCTGTGCCTGAAAGTAACAGCAATTTTACCGAATGGCAGGTAAATACAGTATTAGAACCTGACCAAACTTATTACTGGAGAGTTCGTGTAAACACCAACCCCTACTCAGCAGTTTCCAATTTTTCGCTGGCATCAGCATCACTATCTGCCTCAACTGAAGTCATCGCCTATCCAAATCCTGTTAACTTTGTCAATGGCGAACAAATCAGTTTTTCCAATCTGCCAAGCAGTTCTGTTGAATTAACAATCCAAACGATTTCCGGTGAAACTGTTTTACACAAAATTGGCGTGTTAGACACCTGGAAATGGAATGGTTCCAACTCCACAGGTTACACAGTTGCAATCGGAACTTATTTATGGTATCTCCAAATTGACGGTACTACTTACTCAGGAAAGATTGTAAATAAATAACTTCTTCACTTATTCATTCTCTGTTGTAAACAAGTTATATCCTACGTATTACTTCTTTAATCCCGCACTGTGCAATATGCTCATCCTGTTTAAATATTGAACAGAATATTATAAATTCAGGGTTACTCCTCCACTCTTAAAATCACCATATCCTCTACAATATCAACGACTTACGATATTTGTTTCAATTTGGAACAGCTCTTGCAATTAAATTCAGTTGAATTGAAAAAGGTATTCTTATACTAACTGGAGGTATGAGTGAACTCATCCAACTACAACATTTTTACCGACAAAACAGTATTGGTCATTACATTTCTGTTTATCATCTGTTTTCTGTCCCCCCAAAAAACATTAGGGCAAACCGCAACAAAATCAATCACCTTAAACTGGACCGCCCCCGGAGATGACGGTTCTACCGGTATAGCTGCGGCATACGACATTAGGTATTCAACATCGTTGATAACCGATGCCAATTGGGATGCTGCAACGCAGATTACTAACGAACCAACACCACAACCTACAGGTTCTCAAGAGTCATTTGTCATTGATTCTTTGGAACCAAACAGTATTTATTATTTTGCAATTAAAACATCTGATGAAGCATTCAATTGGTCAACATTATCAAATGTTATTTCTAAAACTACCGATGCTGAAAGCACAGCCCCATCTGCTATTGCATCACTATCTGTTTCAAGCCCGACAGATAGTTCTGTCACATTATCTTGGACAGCAGTAGGAGATGACGGTAATATTGGTCAAGCATCACAATATGAAATCAGATATTCTACCTCACCAATTACAAGCATCAATTGGAGTTCGGCAACAATTGTCGGCAGCCCCCCAACACCAAATGTTGCAGGTACTTCAGAGACATTTGTAGTCAGTGGACTTATTCAGGAAACAACATATTATTTTGCGGTTAAAACAGCTGATGAAGTTCCAAATTGGTCAGAGTTATCAAATGTTGTTTCTACAACTACGATAGATTTAACCGCACCGGCAGCAATTATAGATTTATCAGCACTCACTAGTGAAGCCAACGGAGTTATCACCCTAAACTGGACAGCCCCCGGCGATGACAATATGCTTGGAACCGCTGCTGTATATGAGATTCGATATTCTCTCAATCAGATTACAGATTCAAACTGGCTTGAAACCTCCTTACTCATGACTCCTCCGTCGCCTCTTCCGGCGGGGGAACAGCAATCAACAGAACTGACCGGGTTAACCCCCGGTCAATTCTACTACATTGCTATGAAATCATATGACAATAGTCAGAATAGCTCTGTCATGTCAAATACAGCTTCTGCTGAAGCCGGGTTTAATCTTGCAACTGATATTGATGACAACGATAATAACATACCAACCGATTTTGCACTTGCTCAAAACTATCCCAATCCGTTTAACCCAAGTACGACCATCGGATTTGCATTGCCGACTTCATCTCATGTAGAACTGACCGTTTATAATATTGAGGGAAAAAAAGTTAAAACATTAGTAGACTATAAATTACCGGCAGGTCAACATTCTATTGAATGGGATGGCACCAACAACAACGGCTCAAAAATTGCTACCGGTGTATATATCTATCGAATCTTCGCAGAAACATTTTCAGCAACTAAAAAAATGGTACTCTTAAAATAAAAAAAGCCGGATACTTAAAAAAAGCATCCGACTTTCTATTTTATGTACTAATACCTTTAGAAATTAGCTGTAAAGGTAAAATACTGATTATTATCAAATATATCGGTTTGTGTCCAAGTATATTCCATACTCAAATTCATATCTCCAACCGGAATTTTCACTCCGGCACCAAAAGAGGCACCATAGAGATATTCAGATTTGTCAGAGTAGTTATACCCTGCTCTGAGCGAGTATTTACCATCATAGACATATTCAACTCCGCCGTTCCAAATATCTTTCGAGAAGTTATTGGATTGGAATGTACCTGAGAATGTAGCAAAGTTTAAGTCTTTATCGATAAAGTCATAACCAAAACCAAGGTTAAATGAACTTGGAAGCTCAAATTTTGCAGAATTAGCACGAACAGGTCGATTTTCAACTTCACGGTCAAATCCGATACCTGAATACTGCATTTCTGAACCATAGTTTTTGATAACAACACCTAATGACAAGCCATTCCATCTTGGATTATATACAAATCCAAAATCAAAAGCAGCACCGGTAGCTGTTACATCAAATACATTTTCGTGTATAAACTTAGCATTAAAACCAAATTGTACATTGGCATTCAATACTTTTGCATATGACACATTAAATACTGAAAGAGTCGGCGAAAAAATTCGTCCGGTTCCATCAGGAAATTCTTCTGTTGTTTCCTGTATATCACCAATTTGGACAACTTTTGCACCAAAACCGATAGTACCAAAACCTTCAACAAAACTGGCAAGACCAAAATAATTTACATCTATACCAGCAAAATAAGGAAGGTGAGTAAACATGACTTCGGTACCTTCTAAAGAACCCAAACCAGCCGGATTCCAATACATTGATTCTACACCGGTAACGGTGGAAAGTACAGCACCACCCATAGCAGATCGGAAGAGCACACGTCTGAACTCCAGTCACACTGATATATCTCGTATGCCGTCTTCTGCTTGAAAAAAAAAAAAATAAACAAAAAAACAAAAAAAAACACAAATAAAAAAAACAAAAAAAAAATAACAAAAACTTACTAACACCAACACCTACTAAATTAATATAATTGATA
>CALCCW010000224.1:0-2774 GCA_937900185.1 uncultured candidate division Zixibacteria bacterium
AAGGAAAGGTATGAAGGATGATGGTGCAAGATTGTAGGAGGCATCCACTGGGAAAGAGCGGAGATGCTGTGAGAGATTGCGTTTGATGCTTTCTTGAGTATCGTCAAATTTTGTTGGTTGTTCTTTTTTTTTTTAATGATACGGCGACCACCGAGATCTACACTCTTTCCCTACACGACGCTCTTCCGATCTTCCCGATAAATGGAGAGTTTGAAGATTTCGACTGAAACTTATCAGCTTTGACCGTCCATTTTTTATCAGGGTCAATAATAGTAATATCGGCATCGGAACCATCAGCAAGACTGCCACCGGGCAAACCTAAAATCTTAGCAGGATTCGATGTCATCTTGCGAACAACATCAGCCCAACTCATATAACCTTTGTCAATAATATGTGTCTTAATCAAACCGATTGTGGTCTCAAGTCCAATCATCCCCGGAGGAGCTTGGTCAAACTCACAATCTTTGGATTCATCCGAGTGCGGTGCATGATCAGATGCGATACAGTCAATAGTACCGTCAACCAGTCCAGCAATAACAGCCTCTTTGTCTGTCATAGTTCTCAGTGGCGGATTAACACGTAAATTTGTATTAAACTCTTTGCCGATTTCTTCATCGGTTAAGACCAAATGATGCGGAGTTGCTTCGGCTGTTATATCAATCCCTTCTGCTTTGGCATCACGAATAGCATCGACTGCTTCTTTACACGACACATGCTGCACATGCAGCCGTCCGCCGACAAGTCTGGTGAGAGCAATATCTCTGAGGACTGCTATTTCTTCAGCAACAGCCGGTGAACCTTTAAGTCCTAAACGAGTTGACTCGTATGATTCATTCATGACACCGCCGCCACAGAGATATTTATCTTCGGCATGCTGCATGATTGGGATATTAAACATTTTAGCATATTCTAAAGCACGACGCATGATTTCCGGGTTCTGCACAAAGTAACCATCATCGGTAATTGCCACACATCCCATATTAACTAAATCGCCAATTTCTGAAAGCTCTTTTCCCTCGATATTTTTAGTAATTGCACCAACTACATAAACCCGAGCATCGGCAACTTTGGCACGGTCCTGCACAAACTTAACTGTTTCCTGATTGTCAATTCTTGGTGTAGTGTTTGGCATACAACATACTGACGTAAACCCACCGGCAGCAGCAGCCTTACAGCCTGATACAATCGTCTCGGCAGCCTCTCGCCCCGGTTCTCTTAAGTGAACATGAACATCAATAAGCCCCGGAACAACTATTTTACCTGTAGCATCAATAATTTGGTCTTTATCAAATGATTTTAATTCACTTTCAGTCTTTGATGACGGCACCTCGATTTTTGCAATCTTTCCGTCTTTGATAAAAACATGAGCATCTTTGCCAAACCCTAAAGCAGGGTCGATAACCCGACCGTTTACTATTACTAAATCATATTTTTTACTGGTCATCTATGCATCCCCCTCTTCCCGTTTACCGGATAAAAGATAAAGCACTGCCATACGAACCGCCTGACCGTTGGTAACCTGACTTAAGATAACCGAATTTTTACCATCGGCAACTTCCGATGAAATTTCGACACCCCGATTCATTGGTCCCGGATGCATGACAGTGAAATTTTTATTTAATAGTTTTAATCGTTCTTTATTAATTCCAAAAAGGTTTGTATATTCCCGCTGTGATGGAAACATGCCGCCTTGCTGACGTTCCAGTTGAATCCGCATGACATTGACAACATCGGCACCATCGAGAGCTTTATCAATATTAGTATAGACATCACATCCAAATTTTTCCACTTCAACCGGAAGAAGTGTAGAAGGACCGCAGAGAGCTACCGATGCTCCAACCGCTTTGAGTCCCCATATATTTGAACGAATCACACGAGAATGTTTTACATCACCGACAAGCACAACACGCAGTCCGGCAAATTTTCCGTATTTCTTCCAGATTGTATACATATCAAGAAGTGCCTGAGTCGGATGTTCGTGAGCACCGTCACCGGCATTGATAATATTGGCATCCATACACTGTGTTAAAAAATATGGAGCTCCGGTAGAACCATGACGCACCACAACCATATCAAGTTTCATTGCTTCAATATTTTGAACAGTGTCACGGAGCGACTCACCCTTTTTCACTGATGATGTCGAAGTTGAAAAATTGATAGTATCGGCAGATAGCCTTTTTTCTGCCAGTTCAAATGAGATACGCGTACGCGTTGAGTTTTCATAAAAAAGATTTAAAACTGTCACACCTCGCAACGTTGGAACTTTTTTAACCTGACGTTCTAATACTTCACGAAAGGAATTTGATGTTTCCAATATCATCATAATATCTTCTTTGGGTACACCCTCAAGTCCCAAAAGATGTCGGGAGGATAGCCGGCTCATTTTTTCCCTCCTTTGGCATTTTTCTTTTTCACATTCGATTTTGCATGACGCACGATTGAGACTTTATCTGATTTTTCTTTTTCTTTTACATGTAGAAGAACCTTGTCGTCTTTTGATGTTGGGATATTGACTCCGACATAATCTGCTTTGATAGGATATTCTCTAAACCCTCTATCAATTAAAACTGCCAGTTGAATAGTTTTTGGTCTGCCAAAATCAACAATCTGATTCAAGGCGGCACGAATTGTTCTACCGGTGAAAAGAGATCGGAAGAGCGTCGTGTAGGGAAAGAGTGTAGATCTCGGTGGTCGCCGTATCATTAAAAAAAAAATAATAACAACACACAAAAAATAAAAAAAATAAAAATAATCAAAGAGCATACCAATACCAA
>CALCCW010000225.1:0-8054 GCA_937900185.1 uncultured candidate division Zixibacteria bacterium
TTGAAACAAAGCGTAAAGCTTGGCGAGTAAAGCGAATAATGAGTTGGCTTAGAGCTGACATCTGTAAATAATCAGCAGGTTGGATCATCGCATCTTTCTTATTTCAAATGTTACATTATATTCTCCGAAATTACTAGAGTTATTATATCGTTTGATGAGTTCTTCAAGAGTTGTTTCTTTTGGAACATCTAAAGCCTCAATCTCCTGATTAAATGATGTATGAGCTTCGTCAGGGAAATAGGTAATTGTAGATTTTTTAATTATAGATATTTTAATTTCTTCTGATACTTCTGGTAATTTTTGTCTACCTGTCATATAATTCTCCTTTTAACAAATTATAAACTTTTCAAGCTTATTGAATTTACTATTTAAGTATCACAAAATAGCTTAAAATAATGAATTTATCAATATCTTTTTAAGTTTTCTTTAATAGTTTTTCTGGATTCCCAAGTTGGGAATGACATTGGTGGAGCATACTTTGACAAGCTCAGGGTGACACATTACGGTTGTTGCTAATTGACTCTCAACATCTTATATTCTCAAAATGAAAACAGTAGCCTTAATAGTTGCCGGTGGAAGCTCTGAACGGTTTGGGGGAGAACTGCCCAAACAATATATCGAAATCGCTGGAAAACCTCTTTTGTCACATACAATTGAAAAGTTTGAAAAAGCTGATTCTGTTGATTCTATTGTACTTGTAGTGGCAGAAGATTATTTAGCATATACATCTGAAAATATTGTCGACCCGTTCGATTTTCATAAAGTGTCAAAAATTGTCTCAGGTGGAGAAAGCCGTCGTGAGTCTGTTTTAAACGGATTAAAATCATTGTCATCATCAACATCGTATGTCGCAATTCATGATGCAGCCCGTCCGTTAGTTTCAGTCGTTGATATTAATAACGTTGTAAAGGCAGCACAAAAAGAAAAAGCAGCTATACTCGCATCACAGGCAGTGGATACAATCAAGCAGTCATCGGGTGGGTATATAGAAACAACTCTTGAACGTAAAAAACTTTTTCAAGCACAAACTCCTCAAGTGTTTGAGTACAAATTAATTCTCAACGCTCATGAATCTTTTACGAGTGATGAATCTCTTATTACCGATGATGCCTCGCTTTTAGAGCTGCAAAATATCAAAGTAAAAATAGTCGAGCCGACATCAGTGAATTTTAAAATAACTACCCAAACAGATTTTCAGATAGCTGAAATGATATTACAAAAGGATGAACATGTCTAATATACGAGTTGGACAGGGTTTTGATGTCCATAAATTTGCTGAAAATCGTGAACTGATTATCGGAGGGGTAACTCTCGCTCATGATTTTGGTTTAGCCGGTCATTCCGATGCTGATGTATTAACGCATGCGATTATGGATGCATTATTGGGAGCAGCCGGACTTGGCGACATAGGAACATACTTCCCGCCATCTGATAAAAAATTTAAAGATGCAAACTCACTTGAGCTATTAAAAAAAGTTCAGGAATTGCTTCAAGAAAATGGGTTCTCAAAAATTATAAATATTGATTCAGTCATCATAGCAGAAGTACCTAAGATGAAAAAGCATATTCCTCAGATGAAAAAGTCACTTTCTCACATTCTTGGAATAGAAACGTCTCAAATTGGAATCAAAGCAACCACTACCGAGAAGTTAGGTTTTGTCGGTCGTAAAGAAGGAATCGCAGCTTCGGCTGTATGTTTGATAGTATCTGATGTTTGATAATCTTGATACAATAAATCAATGGCTTGACCTGATATTTTCTTATGGGGTGATATGGGTGTATTTGGTCATATTTCTTGCCTGTTTTATAGAGAATATTTTCCCGCCGTTTCCCGGTGATACATTTATTGTTGCCGCCGGTGCTTTAGTAGGGCTTGAAAGACTTGATTTGATTCTCGCGGTTTTGTCGGTAATCTCCGGTGGCGTTCTTTCTGTGATGGTTATTTATTTTTTCGGGAAGAATAAGGGATATAATTTCTTTAAAAAGAAAAACTATAAACTGTATTCTGAAGAGGATATAGAAAAAAGTAATATATATTTTAAAAAATACGGGGCGTTGATTCTCATCTTTTCTCGTTTTGTTGTCGGTTTTCGTTCGGCGTTGGCACTTGCTGCCGGAGTCGGGCAGTATCAGCCCGGGAAGATGTTTTTGTATTCTTTAATTTCTTATATTTTATTCACATCATTGCTCATGTATTCAGCAATAGCATTTATCGAAAATTATGATAATCTGGCATCTTTTATAAAAACATACAATTGGATTGTTCTGCCGCTCTTGATTATCATTGTTGTTTTGTATATACTGAACAAGTTAAAAAATCAAAAGGATTTGCACAAATGAAGATACTTTTACTGGCAGGCGGTGATTCAAACGAACGGGCAGTCTCGCTTGATTCCGGTTTGGCAATTTATGAAGCGTTACAAAGATTGGAACATATTGTCTATGCGATAGACCCCATTTCAGGGAAATCGCTGTTAAACAGTGACGGTACCTATATTGAATATGAGACCGATGAATCCGGTCGTGCTGTTGTACCTCCGAGAGCATCAGGGTGGTCTTTGGCAAAGACACTCGGTTCACCTGCTTTTAATGATATTGATGTTGTCTTTATTGCTATGCATGGTGGTTTTGGCGAAAATGGGATGCTTCAATGTCTTTTAGAAATTGCAGGGAAAAAACATACCGGCTCAGAAATGGAAGCCTCGGCTATTGCGATGAACAAGGCAGTTTCAAAAAGACTTTGCACGACTGCTGATATAAAAACTTCTAAATTTTCTCTTTACCGTTTACAACCTGAAGATGTGACGGATAAAATTGTAAATGAAATTTCTGATACATTTGAATTCCCTGTTATTGTAAAACCAAATGACGGTGGTTCTACTATTGCTCTTTCTAAAGTATGCAAAAAAGAAGATTTAAAAGAAGCACTCAAGTTATGTGCTGATGAATCGCCGAATGTATTGATTGAAAAATTTATATCTGGTCGTGAAATTACTGCGGCGGTACTTGACGGGAAACCTTTGCCGCTTGTTGAGATTAAACCGAAAAAAGAACTCTATGATTACGAAGCAAAATACAAAAAAGGTCTGTCTGAATATATAGTTCCTGCTGAGATTTCAGATGAATTGACAGCCAAGATACAGTCATCTGCGAAGGAAATTTATGATATTATCGGATGTGCCGGTCTTGCCAGAGCTGATTTTATTTTAGATGAGCATGATGATTTTTATTTTTTAGAACTAAATACACTTCCGGGGATGACAGAACTTTCGCTTGCCCCCATGGCTGCCAAATCAAGTGGACTAAAATTTGAAGACCTTATAATCAGGATGATAGAATCCGCACAACAATAGAAATAAACAACTATGAATGAAAAATTAACTCCAAAAGCAATTATCTTTGATCTTGGTTCAACTCTGATTGAATATGAGAAAGTCCCTTGGTCAGAATTATCTGTTGACTGTATGAAAGAAGCTGCCAAGTTTTTACGAAAGAAAAAAATAGAGATTCCGAACGATGAAGAATTTATAAAGCAGTTTGAAGAGGTCAAAATCGATTATAGAAAACTGGCAGCGGACAAATGTATTGAATGGACAATTCCAAAAGCTGCTGAAAACTTACTTAAAAAATTGTCTCTTGAGTATGATGAAAATATTATAGACGGTATGTTTGACGCATATTATAAACCGGTTGATAAAAATATTTCAGTTTATGATGATACAGCACAAACACTTGAAATGATCAAAGCAAAAGGGCTGACTATCGGGCTAGTTTCAAATACAATTTTTCCCGAGACAACTCATTTGAAAGAATTAAAGCGTTTTAAACTTAGTAAGTATTTTGATTTTACGCTGTTTAGTTCAACCTTTGGTTTACGTAAGCCGCATTCGGATATTTTCTATAAAGCTGCTAATTTAGCAGGGTTTGCTCCCTCAGAGTGTGTTTATGTCGGTGACAGATATTTAGAAGATATCACCGGACCGACATCAGTAGGTATGCCTGCTGTATTGAAAAAACTTGATAAACGTGATTATCCGAAAGATATGCCTGAAACAACGAGAACTATTTCAACTTTATCAGAATTAGTAAATCATATTGAACTTATAGATGAAACAGAAGAACAACTATCATAATATAAGGATTACAAAATGGATAAATCCGAACTTCTCTTACAAGAACTTACCGATGCCAATGGTGTCTCAGGGTATGAAAGTGAAATTCGTAAAATTATGGCACGTGAACTTGAAAAATCTGCTGATAATATCGAATATGATAAAATGGGTTCAATTCTTGGAATTAAAAATGGTACATCTGACTCACCACGTATTATGACAGTTGGTCACATGGATGAAGTCGGGTTTATGGTGAAAGAAATAACATCAGAAGGTTTTATTAAATTTCTCCCTCTTGGCGGTTGGTGGGGGCATGTTGCATTAGGGCAGAGGATGAGAGTTATAACTCCCAAAGGTGTTGTTATCGGAGTTGTAGGTTCAACACCTCCGCATCTTTTACCTCCTGAAGAGAGAAAAAAAGTTATCGAAATAAAAGATATGTTTATTGATGTTGGAGCTGTCGATAAATTTGATGTTAAAAAGAAACTTGGCGTAAAACCGGGTGATCCGATTGTTCCAGATTCTCAATTTACTATCATGGGTAATAAAAAAGTATACATGGCAAAAGCATTTGACAACCGTGTCGCATGTGCAATTGTTTTAGAAGTTATGGAAAAACTCGGCAAAGTAAAACATCCAAACACGGTTTTGGGTGGAGCCACTGTACAAGAAGAGGTAGGTTTACGGGGTGCTGCAACTGTTGCTCATTTGGGTGACCCTGATGTATGTATAATTGTAGATACCGGAATAGCACAGGATATGCCGCCGAACACTTTTGCCAAAGAGGAAAAATTAGGAGCCGGTCCGGTTGTGTTGATATATGACGGCGGTATGATTCCGAATTTAAAACTTCGTGATTTTGTTTTCAAAACAGCCGAAGCAAAAAAAATCCCTTATCATGTCTCATATATGGCAGGTGGTTCAACTGATGGAGCAAGGATTCATATAAGCCGTATCGGTGTTCCTACAATTGTTATTGGTCCTGCTGTCAGATATATCCATAGTCATAATGGAATTTTGTCCCGTGCCGATTATGATAACACAATTAAATTAGTATTAGAACTGATTAAGAAACTTGATGCCAAAACTGTCAAGTCATTGACGGAGGATTAATTTAGAAATGGCACTTCGATTTAAAAACTCATTTACCCGCAAGAAAGAAGACTTTATACCTATTGAAGCAGGTAAAGTAAAAATTTATACTTGTGGACCGACAGTCTATAACTTTCAGCATATCGGAAATTTCCGTACCTTTATGTGGGGTGATATATTACGCCGCTATTTGAAATACAAAGGCTACGATGTTACCTATGTAATGAATATCACCGATATTGATGATAAAATTATTAGGGACTCTCAAGCACAAAAAAAATCCCGCAAAGAATTTATTACTGAATATGTTGATGCTTTTTTAGAAGATTTAGACTCACTCGGCTTTCTTCGACCTGATATTCAACCGTATGCGACTGACCATATCGACGGTATGGTTGAGATGATTCAAAAATTGGTCGAACGAGGATTTGCTTATGAAATTGACGGGAATTATTACTATAAGATTTCAGCATTTAAAGATTACGGAAAACTTGCCAATCTTGACATGGATGGGCTGAAAGCCGGTGCGAGAGTTTCAACAGACGAATATGAAAAAGATTCTGTCTCTGATTTTGCACTCTGGAAAGCATGGCAGGAATCAGATGGTGATATTTACTGGGAAACCCCATTAGGTAAAGGTCGCCCCGGATGGCATATTGAATGTTCGGTTATGTCGCAAAAATATCTCGGAAATCATTTTGATATACATACCGGCGGTGTTGATTTACTTTTTCCGCATCATGAAAATGAAATTGCCCAGTCAGAAGGTTGTACCGGTACAAAATCGGTTAACTACTGGCTTCATGGGGAGCATTTGATTGTTGAGGGAAAAAAGATGTCTAAATCGCTCGGTAATTTTTATACCCTTCGTGATATTATCAACAAAGGGTATGCTGGGGTAGTCGTGCGGTACCTTTTGGCTTCGACATATTACCGTCAGCAATTAAATTTCACTTTTGCAGGACTCGATGCTGCTCGAAATGCGTTAGAACGGTATAATGATTTTATCGTGAATTTAAAAAGCTATAAAGGGTCTGAATCTGACAACTCTGCAGGTGCAATAATTGAGAAAGCTAAGGCAGGTTTTGAAGATGCTCTTGATGATGATTTAAATGTATCCGGTGCCTTGGGCGTTGTATTTGATTTTATCCGTGAGATAAACCGTATCAAAGCTGATAAAAATCTGTCGGCAGATGAGCGGGATAATGCTTTGGATACTATCAATGCCTTTGATTCTGTGTTGAATTTTACATATCATATCAACACCGATAATACTGACAGTACTGAAATAGAATCATTGATTCAGCAAAGAGCGGATGCCAAGAAAAATAAAGATTTTGTGTTGGCAGATAAAATCCGTGCAGATTTACTCAAGCAGGGAATTATTTTAGAAGACAGCCGAGATGGCACAAAATGGAAGAAAAAAGTGTAACAGACTTATTTTAATTCATAATTTGTCGATATAACTTTTTTGACCAAAATGTAAAAAACTATTTGACATTACTGAATAATTTTGTTCCTTAGTCATTCATTATTTAAGCCATTGTAGCTCAGCAGGCAGAGCAATTGATTTGTAATCAATAGGTCGGGGGTTCGATTCCCTCCAATGGCTTTTTTTATTTTCCAACAAAACTTATCTTCTGTTCACAATTTGAATCGGTTCCTTATTTACTGAAAGTAGGTTGGCGTTCCGTTGGTTTGGAATCGTTAGATTTCAAAATCGAGAAATCCAACTACTTCTGTTACTTTTTAATTCAAAATAAGAATCGGTTTTAAGCTGCTTTTTCTTTTAAATTCTGTCAAATCTAATTCCGATAATAGCAATAGCATAACATTTTTATCTTGAATCCGTAAAGGATAGAAATTATTATATTGAAAATATATAAGGGACAAAAAGATGAATGTCGTCACGGTAAATGAGTTGACTAAAATATATCATACAGGAATGAAAAAAGGCGGGATAACAGCTCTTGATACTGTTACACTCCAAATTGAACCGGGGGAAATTTTCGGGCTGCTTGGTCCAAATGGAGCCGGTAAAACTACATTATTTAAACTGCTCTTGGGTATCAGTTCGGTAACATCAGGCGAGGCGACACTTTTGGGATATCCGCCGTCAAATCCAAAATCACGAGAGAAAATCGGATATTTACCAGAAAACCATCGCTTTCCTGACCATTTGACCGGTTTGGGGCTGCTGATGCTTACCGGTAGAATGTTTAATCTAAAAGATGGTGTTATTTCAAAAAGAGCAGATGAATTACTTAAGTTAGTTGATATGACTAAGTGGGCAAATACAAAAATAAAAAAATATTCCAAGGGAATGCTGCAGCGGGTTGGTTTAGCTCAAGCAATGATAAATGATCCTGAAGTTTTGTTTTTGGATGAACCGACAGATGGTGTTGATCCGGTCGGCAGAGCAGAGATTAAAAACGTTATGCAAAAAATTCGAGATGACGGTAAAACGATTATTTTAAATTCTCATCTGTTATCCGAAGTTGAAATGGTTGCCGATAGAGTTGCAATTTTACAAAATGGTAAACTTGCTAAAATTGGTTCGGTTGATGAGATGACCAATAAAAAACTACAGTATGAAATTCAAGCAGAATTTCGTGAGACATTGTTTGATATTCCATCTGATATTGGGAAACTCCAAACACTTTCAAGAGGAAGAATGGTTGTTGAGCTGGTTGATGAGTCGAAAATTAACTGGGTAATAGATGCACTCCGGCATAAAAAAATATCAATCAGAGTTGTGAAGCCGATAAAAATTACTCTGGAGCAGTCATTTATTGAAACAGTCACTCACAAGAAAGAGGGTGTCTAAATGAACGGATTTTTTAAAGATAC
>CALCCW010000226.1:0-8057 GCA_937900185.1 uncultured candidate division Zixibacteria bacterium
TCCCGTTCGTATCCGGCTTTTTCCAAAACTTTCCATGAACCGATATTTTCAAGTTGAACATGAGCATATATCCGTTCTAACTGCATCGTTTCAAAACAGTAATCAGTGAGCAGGTTGATAGCTTCAAGCATAATTCCTTTTCCCCAAAAAGGTTTTGCCAACCAGTATCCTAACTCACCTCGCCGATGAGTCTTGTTGATAGAGTTTACATCAATCATCCCGATGATTTCTTTTGTCTCTTTATGTTCTATTCCGTAATGTAATGATGCCATACTCTTGCGGTCATCAATACACATATTAATAAAATCAATCGCATTTTGAAGTGTGTACGGATGAGGGATAATCGTATATTGAGAAATTTCTTTTTCAGCACAATATTTTGTGATAGAATCGGCATCGTCAAGTGTGGTATAGCGAAGATTTATTTTTTGTCCGTTTAGGTTCATGATTCTATTTTTTCCAATCTTTCAATTTGGCGTATATATAATGGTCGTACATTTTATTATTTATGCGTAAGACATTTCTCAACAACCCTTCCCGTTCGTATCCGGCTTTTTCCAAAACTTTCCATGAACCGATATTTTCAAGTTGAACATGAGCATATATCCGTTCTAACTGCATCGTTTCAAAACAGTAATCAGTGAGCAGGTTGATAGCTTCAAACATAATGCCATTTCCCCAAAACGGTTTGGCGACCCAGTAGCCCATTTCGCCCCGAAGATGGGTGTTATTGATAGAGTTTAACCCAATCATCCCGATGATTTCTTTTGTCTCTTTATGTTCTATTCCGTAATGTAATGATGCCATACTCTTGCGGTCATCAATACACATATCAATAAAGTCGATAGCATCTTGGAGAGTATAGGGGTGAGGGATAAAGGTATATCGAGAAATCTCTTTATCGGCACAATATTTTGCGATAGAGTCGGCATCATTGAGGGTTGGAAAACGCAGATTTATTTTTTGTCCGTTTAGGTTCATTGTTCTACAATATATCTTTGCTGATTTTAACAATCAAGCTCTAAAAGTCGTGATTGACTTACACACAATGTCTAATTATATTCATATATCATTAAAGGAGCAGAAATGAAAGCAAAAAATATAAAAGCGGCAAGAGGACTCAAACTCTCCTGCAAAGGCTGGCATCAAGAAGCAGCCCTCAGAATGTTAAATAATAACCTCGACGCCGAGGTAGCCGAAGACCCCGAAAATCTCATTGTCTATGGCGGTACAGGTAAAGCTGCCCGAAACTGGGATTGTTACAACGGTATTGTTAAATCATTAAAATCATTGAAAAACGATGAAACCTTACTTGTACAATCCGGTAAACCGGTAGGTATTTTCCAAACACATGAACATTCACCGCGGGTTCTTATTGCAAACTCTCATTTAGTGCCACATTGGGCAACATGGGATAAATTCCGTCAGCTTGAAAAGCTTGGTCTTATAATGTACGGGCAGATGACTGCCGGAAGTTGGATATATATAGGCACACAGGGTATAATACAAGGTACTTACGAAACATTTGCCGCCGCCGCTACTCAGCATTTCAAAGGTTCTCTTGCCGGAAAATGGATACTCACCGGCGGTATGGGCGGTATGGGCGGAGCTCAGCCCCTTGCTGCCACCATGGTGGGAGCATCGGTGATTTGTGTTGAGGTTGACGAAAAGAAAATCAATCGGCGTGTCAAACAAGGGTTTTGTGATGTCAAAGTCAAAGAACTCGACAAAGCATTGAAACTGATAAAAGAGCATACAAAATCCAAAGAACCGATTTCAATCGGGCTTGTCGGCAACTGTGCAGAGATATTCCCTGAAATTTTCAGGCGAGGTATTTTACCCGATATAGTTACAGACCAAACTTCTGCTCACGATGAATTACAAGGCTATATCCCCGAGGGTCTGACTATGATTGAGGCGAATAAACTTCGCAAAAAAGACCCAAAAGGATATATCGCCCGTTCACTTGAATCAATGCGAAAACATTGTGCTGCTATGGTAAAATTTTATAAAGCCGGCTCAATAGTGTTCGATTACGGTAACAATCTTCGCGGACAGGCAAAAGATGCCGGACTGGTGAATGCCTTTGATTATCCGGGTTTTGTGCCTGCGTATGTACGCCCGCTTTTCTGCGAAGGCAAAGGTCCGTTCCGCTGGGCAGCACTCTCCGGTGATCCCAAAGATATTGCCGTGACCGATGAACTGATATTAAATCATTTCAAGAAGAATAAACTTTTGACCAACTGGATAAAACTTGCTCAGGAAAAAATACCATTTCAAGGTCTTCCGGCTCGTATCTGCTGGCTTGGGTATGGTGAACGGGCTGAATTTGCTGATATTATTAATAATTATGTAAAAAAAGGTAAGATTTCCGCTCCGATTGTTATTGGACGAGACCATCTTGACTGCGGTTCGGTGGCATCACCAAACAGAGAAACCGAAGCGATGAAAGACGGTTCTGATGCTATCGCCGATTGGCCGTTGTTAAACGGTATGCTCAATGCTGTTTCCGGTGCAAGCTGGGTCTCAATTCATCATGGCGGCGGAGTTGGTATAGGGAATTCTATTCATGCCGGTATGGTTGTTGTCGCCGATGGAACCGATGAAATGGCAGTTCGTTTAAATCGAGTGCTTACCAATGATCCGGGATCAGGTGTTATGCGTCATGTTGATGCGGGCTATCCCGAAGCAAAGAAATTTGCCAAAAAGCATAAAATCAAACTCCCGATGATGAAATAATAATTGCAATGAATACAGATAAACGTGCAACACTTCTTATAAAAAATATAGGACAGCTTATTACTATGGCAGGTGCCGCTCCTCGAACAGGAAAGCACATGTCCGATTTATCTCTTATTGAAAATGGCGGTATTGCTGTCTCAGGTGAAGAAATTCTGTTTATTGGCGAATCTGAAAAAATTGAAGGTCAGGCAGAACTTGCCGAAGGCTGTACTGTAATTGATGCCAAGGGGAAAGTTGTTACCCCCGGTTTTATTGACCCGCATACTCATCCGGTATTTTCAAAAACTCGCGAAAAAGAATTTGAAATGCGGATTCAAGGCAAAACATATATGGAAATTGCCAAGTCCGGCGGAGGTATCCGCTCTTCTGTGCGAGACCTCAGAGAAACTGACTATGTTACACTTAAAGAAAAAACCAAAGAACGGCTTGACCGTTTTCTCTCTTATGGAGTTACTACTATTGAGGCAAAATCAGGCTATGGACTTTCTCTTGAATCAGAACTCAAACAGCTTGAAGTTATCAATGAATTGAACCAGACACATACGTTGGATTTAATTCCTACATTTTTAGGTGCTCACGAAGTTCCCGATGAGTACCGTTCTGACAGAAATGCATATATTGATACTATTATCAATGAAATGATTCCGGCAGTTACAAAAGATAATCTTGCTGAGTTTTGTGATATATTTACCGAAGAAGGTGTTTTTACAATCGAAGAATCAAGAAAAATTCAGCAAGCTGCCCAAAAAGCAGGCTTAAAACTAAAATTTCATGCCGATGAATTGCAGTCAACAGGTGGGGGTGAACTTGCTGCTGAACTTGGTGCTGTATCTGCTGACCATCTGGTGTATATCTCCGATAACGGTATTAAAGCAATGGCAAAATCAGGTACTGTGGCGGTTCTGCTGCCGGGTACTACATTTTCTCTTTCCGG
Organism: uncultured candidate division Zixibacteria bacterium; assembly: GCA_937900185.1. Lineage (GTDB taxonomy): Bacteria > Zixibacteria > MSB-5A5 > GN15 > FEB-12 > QQUK01. Next base: position 3,677 of record CALCCW010000226.1, read on the forward strand.
TAAACAATATGCTCCTGCACGCAAAATGATTGATGAGGGTGTTGTTGTTGCTCTATCTACTGACTGTAACCCCGGCTCCAGTTATACGGAATCATTGCCTATCATAATATCACTTGCCGCTTTACAAATGAAACTTACCGCTGCAGAAGCAATCTCGGCAGTAACTGTTAATGCTGCCGCTGCGGTTGATAGAATTGGTAAAATAGGACAATTGATTGAAGGAATGCAGGCTGATATTACTATTTGGAATATGTCGGATTATCGAGAGATGCCATACCATTATGGAGTAAATTTAGTCTCTCAGGTTATCAAAAAAGGGAAACTTGCAATTGGTAAATAACCATATTGGAACGAGTGTATCTTTAATTCGTAAAACTATTATGACCTTAAAATCAATAATTGCATCACTTTTACTTTTTTCACTAGTGGGATGTTCTGTCTATACTTTTAATCCAAAGGGAAAGTCTACTATTCACTCAATTGCTATTGAACTTTTTGAAAACACTACAGGTGAGTACGGAATAGAAGATAAAATGACAGAGCAGGTTATTGAAGCGTTTATTGATGACGGTTCAATTAAAATTGTTCCCGAAGGAAATGCTGAAGTTCTTTTGTATGGAAAACTGATAAAATATGAACGAAAACCTTATGAGTATAATGAATCAGATATAGTAAATTCTTATGCTATTACTATGACTTTTGAAATAAAACTGGTAAAGACACTTGATAATAGCGAAATATGGACAAACACAATCAGCCAGTTTGGCGTCTATAATATTGAGGAAGAAGTAGAGCAGGACGGTCAGCAGAGGGCGATTGCTAAATTAGTTGATGATGTAATCAATAAAACTACAAAAAGCTGGTAAATTGTTAGCAATATTCTGCCGTTTTAAAAGATTGACAGAGAATTTGTTTCCACGTATGTTCGACTAAACAAAGGATTATAAATGAAATTAAAAACTCGTAATATCGGCATTGTTATTTTATGCCTATTTCTTTTTTCAAGCAGACTTTTTGCCGGCGATATAAATGCGGATGCGGGGACATCGTCGTTCCCATTTTTAAAAATTAATATTTCAGCACGTGCTGTTGCTATGGGTGGGGCTTTTACAGGACTCGCTAATGACGAATCAGCACTTTATTATAATCCGGCAGGGATTATATCTATAGAAGATACAAAATATATAGTTGGCTATCATGACTACTTTTTTGATATGCAAAGCGGGTTTTTAGGATATGTAAAACCAATAAACATAAAAAGAACAATCGGATTCTATCTCAGCTATCTTAATTACGGTTCTTTTACGAGGTCTGATTCGCTTGGCAACACACTTGGTGATTTTGGAGGTGGTGATTTACTTTTTGCTTTTTCTGTTGCTCAAAGAAAAAATCACAATCTTTCCTATGGGGCAACAGCAAAATTTATTTATGAAAAAATTGATACATATTCGGCAACCGGAATAGCGTTTGACTTAGCCGCAAAATATAATTCTGACCGGGGACATTTTGGAGCCGGTTTGATGCTTCAAAATGTCGGTTTGCAGCTCTCGTCACTTGGCAGTTCCAAAGATAAACTTCCGACAACTATTCGAACAGGTATATCATATCAGCCAAAAGGGATGCCGATGTTGATTTCTTCGGACTTGATACTTCCTATTGATAATGATTTAATTTTTGCTATTGGAGCAGATTATCTGAACTTTAAACCTTTTTATATAAGGCTTGGATGGAACAGTTTTGGGTCAAACTTTAAAGCTACCAGCTCCAATGCTTCTTTAAGCGGTGCTTCATTAGGATGCGGATTTGATGTCAAACAGATGCAAATTTCATATTCTTTTTCACCATCTGCCGATTTGGGTGATTCTCATCGTATAACTGTAACCGGAGAAATTTAATGAGAAAAAAAATAACAAACAATACTCTTTTTATAATCATATTAGCTTTGATATTGAATATAGTTGGATGCTCAGGTGCCAGCTATAACGAGCCAAAACAAGTTGTTATTGCTATGTTTGGGGCTATGGAGAAAAACGATAAAGCTGCCTTGGCTTATATTTTAGATTTACCGGAATTAATGAAAGTTGTCAATGATGATTATGCATTAAATTCTGATAAACCGAGAGTCTTTACATCGCCAAAAGATATCTTAAATGATTTAACAGATGACGGACTTACAAAAAAAAGATGGTTTTCTTATCAGAGAATAGTCAATAAAGAAGAAATATTGGGTGAAACAGCAACTGTTGAAGTAACTTTTGTAGATAAAGAAAAATCGCAAGGATATAAAGTAAAATTTGGTGTGCATATCGTAAATGGAAAATGGAAAATATATTCGTTTAACACAATTCAAGGTTCTCAGAATGAAAACAACTAAAATTGTATTAATTCTTCTACTAACTATGACTCTTTCTAATTGTAACAGTAAAAAAACAGAATCCACTTCAAAAGTACCCGATGAGGTTTCTGTTCAGTTTTTAAAATCACAATTTGACAACAACAAAGCTTTTTATCTGCTTGATGTTAGGACAATACCTGAATTTGAGCAGGGACGATTGAGTTTTGCCAATGATTTGATACCTTACGATTCTATACAGTTGTATATAGACAAACTTCCTCAAAACAAGGATACAACAATTTACGTTATTTGTCGTTCCGGTCGTCGTTCCGGTATAGCGACTGCTTATCTTCGTTCTTTAGGATATACTAATGCACATAATGTTACCGGCGGTGTTTTAGCATGGCAAAAAGCCGGGTATGAGATTGTTTCCGGTAAGCCGTAACAGCAATCTTCACTTTAACTTCAATAAAAATTATCTGTTTATTAATAAAAATAGCCCACTAATGAAATAAAACAGAAAAAGAGGGGGAATTTCTGCCTCGGGAGCATCAGTGAGCTATCTATAATATGATATTCAAAAATTATATGTCAATGAATTAATTTATCGGGAATCATAGTCCCTGTAAACCAATCTATTCCCCTCGCATCTTAACTTGTTGTTGCACAATTTCTTACAGAGGAGACTTCTGATTAGCTCTTATTTGTTTATTCTTTATTCCATCTATTTTAAATTTCTGAATATAATAATAAATAGTTTTAGATAAATCTTTGCTTGTAAGCGTCAAAATAATAGATAAATATGATTTTTCGGTTGTGTCATCTGAAAATACTGTTTATATTCAAAATCTGATTTTTAAAAGAGTGAATAGGAGATATGTTTATATGCGTACTGTTTTTAAAAAGATAGCGGTTACTGTGTTCAGTGTAGGAATTGTACTTTCTGTTTTTTCCAGCTGTTCAGATGATATTGTGTTGCCACCGGTTCCAACATTAATCGGTGAATATAGCGGTCATTATTCTCTGATAGATTTTAGTTTAGGCGGTGCCGGCGACACTTTAATTGATATTGATGTTAATTGGGTCTTTAGAAAAGATACTTATGAATTAGACGATACAACAAAAACTATTTGTACTCCAAGTGGTTCCTATATTTGGTCAGGAACATCAGTAAATCTTGAGGAAAATTTTGATGGAAATAGCGGGGGTGTTTGTAATCCCTCTAGGAATCCGATTGGTGATTTCTCTATTCAACGCCCAGACGATTCTCTTATTCTCAAACAGAATATAGATAATATCTTTAAAGAAATTCGTCTTAAAAAAATTCAATAAAAGATACAAATCTTATACATGAAAAAGCAGTCTGCCTAAGTAGACTGCTTTTTTTATGAGAGAAAAAAATAAAAATTATCACAAAGTAAATATATTTTATTCTTCACTGTCTTGATGTCTGATAATTTCACCACTAACCATATAAATAATATCTTCAGCAATGTTTGTAGCATGATCAGCAATACGTTCCAAATTTCTTGATACCGATAATAAAGAAATATAATATGGAACAAATTCGGGTTCTTGTTTTATGTGTGCCTGAATTTCTTTATATGCTTTTTTGTGAATTGTATCAACGATGTCATCAGTTGTTAAGACAGTTTTTGCTTTGCCGGCATCCCACGCGACTAACGCATCGGAGGCATCTTTTACCATTTGTGATGTAATGGTAAGCATCTTGTCTATATCAAACGGCACGTTTCGTTCAGTAAATGGAGCAAAATACTTTATCCTTTTTGCGATGTTTAATGATAAATCACCTATTCTTTCGAGGTCGTTATTAATTTTTAATACTGCTATCACAAATCGCAAATCTGCGGCAACCGGTTGATGGAGAGCAAGAATTTTTAAACACTCTTCCTCAACCTCGATTTCATAATTATCAATTTCTATATCTAATGCTTTAATTAGATCGGAAGAGCACACGTCTGAACTCCAGTCACACTGATATATCTCGTATGCCGTCTTCTGCTTGAAAAAAAAAATATACAAAAA
>CALCCW010000227.1:0-10242 GCA_937900185.1 uncultured candidate division Zixibacteria bacterium
AAAGCAGAAGACGGCATACGAGATATATCAGTGTGACTGGAGTTCAGACGTGTGCTCTTCCGATCTCATTTGTTTATATACTGGATTAGTATTTTGAAGCATAATTTGGTGAGTAGTTTCTTTATATTTTCTTCGACGTGCGGATTCAGCAATCAATACATACAAAATATTCTTAAAAGATTGTGGGGCATGATTCCAGTTACTAATTTTAATAACTTGTTTATTGCTTAGATTAGAGGATATAAGTTGATTGATTTTATCAGCTAATTCTTTAAAAAGAGATTCTGAATCTCCTTTATTGATTGCTATACTGTCAATATTCTCATAACAATCAAATTGCTTATATTGAAATATCTTCTTTATGTCATCTTCATAAATATGTAAACTATCTGAAATAAAATTATATGACCCTAATTCTACTCCAAGCCATCCTGCTATAATTTCTTGTAAGAAAGTAAACTGAACAATATTATGAGGAACTCCCAAGTAAAGATCATTGCTTCTATTAACTTGGAACCACTCTAACTTATTATTTCTAACTTTTAACAATGACAATACATTACAAGGAATATCAGGATTATTAGGGCTACCCTTTTCATGAGGTAAATCTTTTATAGGGTCCCATATTTGTAAAACAACTTGTCGTGAGCTAGGATTATCTCTCAATGTAAGGTATGCTTGTTCTAATTGATCTAAGCCTAAATTACTTCTTAATCTATTTCCATAAGCACCATAGTAAGTATCATTATAACCTGCAAATTTTGGTAGCTGACGATTCCAATAATTTAAAAATTCTGCTTGATTATAACCATTGATAATCCAAACAACTTCCGCTAAAGCAAATGCAGGATTTATAGCTGGGTATCTTGATACAACCCATCTTTGCAGAGGATTTTTAATCGTAATGCCAACGTGTTGTATTTCTTTCGTATTCCCATTACGACCGGAAATAGTTTTAGAAAGTCGTGGTTTCTTAAACAAATCTACTAAGGTTATCCAAGCTTCATTTGCAGTTTTTTTACTAATTGTTCTAATCATGCTGTTTTTTTATTCTTTCATTAATTCCCCATTTAGGTGGATACCAATAATCTATTTTATTTGGGGTTTCTCTAAAAACTTGCTTAATTCGAGTTCTACCACTTTTCCCAATAATCATAGGATGTTTTACCCTAGCATATTTATCAACTTCGCAAAACAAATTTTGGCAATCAATCAGCTTTAACTTTCTACCCCATAGGGATTGAAAATTTAAATTTAATCTATCAAATTCATCTTCTTGGTGATCTACCATATACTGGATCATATCGATTTCGTTCAAACCACCTGTATCAATAAAACATTTCTGAATACCATCTTTAGCTCCTGGTCCCGGCATTACAAAGTCATTTTCTGAAAAATTAGTTAGAGGACTATAATTTAAATCAATAGTAATTTGATATGCTAAAAAATCTCCAAAAGTCGGATATGATCGCAACATCAAAAACACTTCTTGCATTGATTTAGCATTACTGATTTTATCAGGAACTTCATCATGCATAAGCATTTCTAACAACTTCAAATGATTTTCATGCTTTCTTGTATATCCAAAATATTCTTTACCTGAACTCATTATGTACGCAGCGGAGTAAATTGGTTTCTTATTATTTAATGAGTTATGAAGTACTTTATTATAAGTTTGAAATGAATAATCTTTAAAGGAAATTTCACCAACTTTATTCTTTAAAAGTTCCCAAGTTTCAATCTTATTAAAGATTTTAAATAATAGTATCCTAAAAAACATTTCTTCAAGTGTTTGTTCATTCTTATATATAACTTCTCGTATCAAATATTGACTAACTCTATCAGAAGCACGATACACATTTGTAAATTTATAAGTATTCAATATTTCATCATCTATCCAAGGGTGTGGGTTTTCATTAAATCTATTATAGAAGATCTCTTGTCGTTTAGTAGCAAACTTCCAATAGGAGTCAAACACTTCAGACTTTTTTATTCGTTCTTTAATTATAATTTCCATTTTAATTTAGGTTATCTCTCATTTATTATTTCAGAGTATCATTATTTGTTGTATCAATTTCAGTTGAGTCACTATCTAATTTATTTTGTTTAATTGTAGTATTTTTATTGATATTAGATGGTATACCATCATCATTCTTTACAACTGTTTCTTTTTGCATAGTTTTATCTTGAGAATCTACAAGGTTCAATACGTTATTGAGGATGTTAGGTAAAAGACTAGAAAAAACGATTAAACCAACAGTTAATAGTACATAAAATTTATTTCTTAAACTATCAATTTCTATTTTTAATGAAGCAGGTGAAGCAATTGTCCCATTAATTTTCATGACATCAGCAGCAGTAATCTTCATTTGATTTTTATGATCTCCATTATAGACATCATCTGTAGCTTGATCTAAACTACAGAACCATATCAAGAATAATGGTTGTCCAGGATCGAGAATTATAGTTTGAGAGCCAGCATTATATACTGAAAACTTTAACCTTCCATAAAATCCTGGATCAACATGAAATCCAGAAACATTTATTAGACCTCTGAATTTTGTTCCTGCCTTAAAGGAAATAAAAGCTATAAGATTATTTGGTATATTAACTATTTCATCAGAGATGAGTAACGCAAATTGTCCTGGGGGTATCTCAATTTGTTTTCCTGCACCATTTGTTTTTTTAGTATTCTTAGAAGTACAGAAGTGTTCATTACCAACACTTAATTCATATGCCCCATGTTTAATATTTTTTCTATCAAATGGCTCAATAGGTGGTGGTGTAATTTTTTTCAAACCTTCACTGCTTAAAAACGACATATTATCACACTCCAAATTATTTTTATCATTAAATAACAATAATCATGAAACATAAATCAACTAATAATCCAAAACTTGCTACAAGCATATAATTACCCTTAGCTTAGGATTTCCTTAATTGAGCTTTCTATCCCTCTTAGTACGTTCTTCTTATATCCTAATTCCACATTAGAAATAAAGCAATTCAGTTGTTTAAATTCTAAATTCATTTCATAAGCGATAAACTGTCCAAGATTCAATAGTCCTAAATAGTTGCCATATCCTCTATCAATAATCAACTGTTTGGGAAGTAACGCATAAAACTCTATACCTGCATCACCCATCGAACCATGTAGAATAACTCCTACTTGTTGTACACATGGGAATAAATGACGAGGGCTAAAATTGTGATCAGTTCTTGGATCAAAAATTGAACAAACTAGTGCTGAAGCTCTATACCTTTTTGACTTCTTTGCTTTTTCCCAACAGGCAAATATATGTTTTAGTTGATTATGCCCATTTGTTAAATCTTTATAATCATTAAAACATAACATTCTGCTAAAGTATGTACCAAGTTTATTAGGATAATGGGATTGTACATGATGTTCTTTTATTTTAGTCCAAATTTCACGATAATTTTGAAACAGCTTTTCTTTATTTTTATGAGGCAACCATAGTGAATTAGGAAATATTGTATTTGAAACAGTCTGAATACTATTTTTCTCTTCGGTAAGCAAAAATTCATCAATCAAATTCTTAACTTCTAAAATCTCTTTATTATTATCATCAAAATTGATTTTAACAACTAATGGGCTAATTGATTTTATTCCTTTATTCATTAAGCTCAAAAATACTTTCGCCCATGCGTTTGAAACATTATCAGCTTCAATAACATATTTATTTTCTGCAAAATAATTATCATTCATCAATAGTTTCCTCCTTCAAAAATCTATATTGAGCTAATCCCTGATATGAATTTCGAGATATACGAACATAATTTGACCATTCTGAATTACCAATTTTGGATTGTCCCGCACTTTTCGCTCTAAAGATATTTTTTTCTTCGTTTTCACTGTATAGTTCTAAATAATCACAATTAGTTTCTATTGTTTTATCTACTAATAATAAATCCATTTCCTGTATATCAATTGGTTTACTATTCCACAATTTATCAATTACTAATATATTTGAAGGGCAACCTTCACCTAATATCATTGAACGGATTTGTTTAGGTTGCACTTTTAATAGATTTTCTGCAGCATTTTTAGCAATCATTTTATATGAATAACAAATGTGGTTCACTAAAGCACTATAAGAAACACCTAGCCAACCCGCTATGTTATAATATTGAATAGGATTAATCTCTTTTATTTTCCAACCACGTTCTTTAAAACCAAGAATTACAGCTTCTCTAGGCATCAATAATTCAGCAGCAAAAATATTTACTAATAATTCATCATCAATTTTTTGTTTTTGTAAATTATAGTTTAAAATTAACTCATCAACTTTAGTACCGTGTTTAAATACATGATGTCCATACTCATGAGTACATGTAAATACTTGTCTACCTGCTGGTCTACTTGAAGAAATGAATATATTTGCTTGGGACATACTTACATACATTCCTTCCATGCTTGGTATATCAACAAACCTCACTGTTATCCCCTTGTCTAATAAAAAATCATAAATTGGAAAAGGTATAGTTAGGGGAATATCGTTCTTTAATCGTATTTCTAAAGCAGCTTTTATCCCTTTTCGTGCTATTTCTCTATAATTTATGCCCATCAACTTCCCTTAGATTTTTTTAATGAAGATAAAAGAGTTAGAATCTTATCAAGATCATTTGGCTTTAACTTTACAAGTTCTCGGGCAGCCAACTGTACTCTGTCATCGGAAACTGAAACATCTTTGTTAGCATCTAAAAGCCATTCAATACTTACTTGGTAAATGTCCGCAAATTGAGCCAATTCATCTGCCGATACATTTCTTCTATTTGCTTCAATTTCTGAGATTGAAGGTCTATGAAGGTTTAGTAATTTAGCCACTTGTCCTTGAGATAAACCAGAGAATTCTCTAGCTAACTTTAAACGCTCAGCTATTGCTTGAGTTTTTGATTTCGGAGACATAATTAAGCTGATTCTTCTTTTTGCATATGAAATAATTCAATTGCGGTTTCTTTAATAGTTCGGGCATTTCGATTCTCTTTAATAAATACCTTCTCATCAATAGTAGTAGCTAGACTTAATTTAATTTCAAGAATCATCGCTATTTTTAAAGCTCTTAAACTATCAAAATTATCAAGATCATCAAAAGGGCAAGTCTCGGAGGTTATTTCTACTAACGTGTCACCCAAATCTTCTTGAGTTTCATTTATAGATTGAATTAAAATTTCAATAATTTCTTCTTCTGACATTACAAGTTCCTTTCATCTTACATTATGTAAGAATATCTTACCATTTATCGATATAAAAGTCAAGAAATTTAATAACATATTTATAACTTTAGCGGTAAACTCTTTAAATTCAAGGACTTTGTTTATTTTTCTAAAAGTAAAAGAATAATTAGATATATAATTTAATATTGTATTTTAAATTTATTTAAAACTCCAACTTCTCAACAGCATCAGCTAAATGATCAGGTGCCAAATGAGCATAAATCATCGTAGTTTGAATATCAGAATGTCCCATTAGGTTTTTTACAGTAGGTAAATCAACGCCTTTCATAACCAAATGTGAAGCGAATGTATGTCTGAGAGAATGAATTTTTGTAACATCAGGAAATCCACATTTCTTAGTTATTGTCATAAACCGTTCACGAAGTTTTATTTTTAATCTTTCACCATTCTGTCCAGGAAAGACAAACATTGAACCGTTTGATTTTGCTTTAAGTTCTTTAAGTAGCGTTCTCATTTCATCATTCATTGGAATAGTTCGTTCACCTGTTTTTGGATTCCAAAATTCTTTTGATACGATATGAATCTTCTTTTGCTTAAGGTCCACATCATCCCAAGTAAGGTGAAGTAACTCACCCAATCTCATGCCAGTATTCAAAAAAGTAAAAAAGATAGGATACAGATACTCTCCACAGTTTTGTAAGAGTAAATCGACTTCCTCTTCAGTTAGAAAACGAGGTTTTTTAGCATCAGTTACTTTTAATTTACTCACACCTTTTGTAGGGTTCTCTTTTAAATAATTGCATTTTATAGCATAATTAAAGATAGTTCCAAGAGAGACTAATTCCATATTTACAGTATTGGTTTTAGCAAACTCTCTATGATTTAGTGGTGTAGTGCGACGATAGATTTTGAAATCTTCAAAGAGCTCAGAATGTAAATCAGATAGATATACAATATCTTTTTTGCTTTCTAAATAGGTCATAAAGTTATCAATAATAGCTCGGTATCTTTTATATGTTGATTGAGCATGATTAACAGAAGAGTATTTTTTGTAAACTTCAAAATAATCTAATATAGTAATTTGATTCGGTTCAAATTTGTATTCACCTTTTGATATTTTAACTTCAATATCTTTGAGTTCAAGGAGGGCAACTTTCTTTGACGTTCCGACTTTTTTTCGGTATCTTTTACCTTTAAAAGAGTAGTCAAGAAACCATGTTGATTTACCATTTTTCGTCTTATAACTGTAAATTCTTGCCATAAAATAATTCCTTGTTTGGCAGATATATGTCAGAAATACTTATAGCAAGATAATACGAAAAAGATAAGTTATTGTCAAGTAGTTGGATATGATATGTGATGTTGATATAAGCGGAGAGGCAGGGATTCGAACCCTGGATAGAGGTTATTCCCCTATAACGGATTAGCAATCCGCCGCCTTCAGCCTCTCGGCCACCTCTCCGAAATCAATCGTTAAGCAAGGTGAATATACATTTTATTCAGGGAATATCAAGTGATAATTAGAAGAGAAAAAACTAACTGGGATGATACTCAGAGATAAAGATTTTATCGTTATCTATCCGTATGACACAACATTCGGATTCATCCATAATTTCTCTATACACTAAGCCAAATGATGCTTTGACACCCGGATATACCTTTTTTTCTGCGATAATCTGGGCATCATCTAATTTTTTTAATTCAATTTTGATAGCTTCTTTTTCTTCTTCCAGTTTTTTGAGATTTTCCGGAAGTTCGTCTTTGAATTTTTTAAGTTTATTAAGTACTTCACTTTGTTCAGCAGTAATTTTACCGTCGATTTTGAGCCGAACCAAACCTACAAGCACGTCTCTAATACGTTTACCGTCAGCCGTGAGACGCTCAGACTCTTTTACACATTGGTAATATTTAGTCATTAATTCGGGGTCATAGGCAACAGAAAGCTCAGTCTGGGTTCCCGATTCAGAACCTAAATAACTCGCTTTAATTTCTTTTTTGGCTTTTGTAACTCCACCGACTATTTTACCTTTCTGACCTTTCACTATAACATTACCCTGCGTTTCAAGTTGGCAATTTATAGCTTCCCCACCTAAAACAATATCTCTTCCGGCAAAAATTTTCTGACCTTCGACAAATTTTACATACACTTCACCGCCGGCTTTCATAACACCCTCACCTTTGCCAAAGAAACCGCCTTTGATCATAATATTACCTTGTACATCTAAATTGGCATCTTCAACATTGCCGTTCACTTCCAAATCTCCATCAGTTTTAATATAAAAACCTGTTTTAATATTTCCGGAAACTTTCACAGAGCCACGACAATCCAAATTTCCAACATTAAAATCAACATCGCCTTTGATAAGCATTATATCATTGACTGAGACCTTCTTATATAGAAATACAATTGCACCACTGCATGTAGCAGTTAACGTATTACCATCATCACTTATAGCAGTATTGGCACCATTTTTAAATGGAAGTTCTCGTCCGTCAGGACCTTTGATTTCTTTACCGTAAATATTTTTACCCGGAATCCCCGGCTGTGCAGGAGTACGAGTAACTAAGATACCACCCTCTTCAATATTTTGGATAAAATTAATATTTTTATAATCAATCCGTCCATCATCATCAACTTGAGGTTTATGATTTTGTGCTGTTTCAAAATGATATTTAAATTCTGAATTTTTACCTTTTTTCGGTTTTTCACCCTCCGCAACTTGTATCGGATTATTATAATTATGTTCTTGCAGAGTCTTTTTAATCAATTCCTCGTTTATTCCAAAGATAATACCTTCCGCCTCAAGAGCAGCCATTATATCATCAAATGATGATGGAAATTCATTTTCCATCGGCTTTTTTATAATAATACTTGCTGACATAGAATCTTTAGCGGCAGTTATTTGAAAATTCTTTTTTGTTGATTGAGGACTCGTAGTACTCATAATTAACCTTTTCTTAGACCGATTCTGCTTTGCTTTTATCTGATGATAATATCCGCCAATAGGCACGTTCGACAACTAATGATATTTCATAACTTTTAAACGGTTTGGTTATATATTCATCGGCACCCAGCAAGAGTGCATCTTTTACTGTATATGTATCACCATACGCTGTCATAATTATAATGCCGATACCTTCGTAGTCAGTTTTTATATGCTTAAGCAGTTCAAACCCGTTCATTTTTGGCATTTTCATATCTGAGATAACAATATCAACTTTAGTACAATTTAATTTTTCCAAAGCATCAACACCGTCAGTAGCGGTAATAATATTATATCCTTCACGAGAGAGAATTTTATCAAGTAAGTCTCTCATTATCTGTTCATCATCAACAATGAGTATATTTATTTTATTTTTCACTATCTATAATCCTTTATTATCTGAACAAATCAACATTTATCGTGATAAGGTTGAGGTTAGCTCTGATATAAAATTTTCTAACATAATAGGTTTATACATAACCCGACAGGCACCTAAAACTCCTGCTTCATTTATGAGTTTATCGGTAGCATTTCCGGTAATAATCATAATTGGAACATGAGGATTTATTTTTTTTATTTCAACAAGTACATCCAAACCGGAAAGTTCGGGCATAATTAGATCAAGAGTAATAAGGTCGTACGATTTGTGACTTGCTTTTTCAATAGCTTCTTTTCCATCATTAGCTAATTCTACAGAAAATGCATCAGTCAATTCACAGAAATCCTTAAAGACATCCTGAACCCATTTTTCATCATCAACAATAAGTACATTAAACGGCTTACCTCGGTCTAAGGCTAGTTTATTCAATTTGTCAAAATTTACTAACGTCATATCTATTCTCTTGTTTAATTTTTTTGTATTTCAAAGAAATATCTATAAGCTGTTTATTCCTATATTATTCTATCGGTCTTATTTTCAATTTTCTTAGATTTTATGCTGTTTCATCATACTTTTAAAAATCATATTCATTTTTAACCCCCAATTCATCAAGAATTTGATGACATTGCCTGAGAATTGAATGAAGTTTTGTCTCTAGTCTATCAGACTGAAATTTACCCGAAGGAACATCATAAATCATTGTTTCTTTACTTTTTGCGGCATTTATAATAAGAGTCAATTCCTGACCAACTTTTACAGCTCCGTTGACCAATTTTATAAAATCCGGCTCCATTTTTAAGAGTTGCTCTGAATCTTTTTTTTGTTTTGCTAAATAAATTGCGAGATTTACAGCAAGCTCTTTCACTTCTTCATTAAGATTTTCAACATACTCTACCAAATCTATTTTTTTTTCAAATGATTTATTCATTCTCATCCTATAATTGCTCTAATGCTGCAATTTTTCTTTCATATTTTCATTTACTATTGAATTTAAGTTGAGAATTTGCATATTAGAATCAGCAACTTTTTTAGCCGCTACTTCAATTCTTTTCAATCTTGATAAAGTTTTTTGGTTAAATTCATTTTTCCCGATCAAAAGACATTGTAAATTTCCTAAAATAATTGATAACGAGTTATTAATTCCGTGAATTACTTCTGCTGTTTCTTCAGAAATCTTATCAATGGTAGAATGTGGTATTATTTGATTATTCAATTTTTGCAATTGGTCAACAGACTGAATATAAGCAGTTTTAATTTCGTTATATTTTTTTAAAAGAAGATTGTGGGCAATAATAAATGAAAGAATAGAACCTGCCGATTCAACAGTGTCAGCATCTTTTTTTGTAAGTCTGTTTTTCGTAAAAGAACCAAAATTTATAACTCCATACAGTGTTTTGTGTTTTATGATTGGAATTGAAATAAATGAGGCAAGATCTATTTCAGGATTGTAACTCTTCCTCTTAGTTCTATCCGATATAACAATAGTTTGTGCTGACTCGGCACACCAGCCTGAAAGTCCGTCTCCGGCATCAACATGTAAACTACCAAGAATCTCAACATCCTGTTTAAATGATTTTATTTTTTTTAATGTATTTGTTTCAGAATTGTAAAGATAAAATGTTGCGGCATCAAAATTGAGATCGGAAGAGCACACGTCTGAACTCCAGTCACACTGATATATCT
>CALCCW010000228.1:0-6669 GCA_937900185.1 uncultured candidate division Zixibacteria bacterium
TTTTGTTTTTTTTTTTTTCTCTGTTTTTTTTTTAATGATACGGCGACCACCGAGATCTACACTCTTTCCCTACACGACGCTCTTCCGATCTCCTTTGCGGTAAATGTTGCTCAGGTCGGGTTTAAAATTACCCCAAAAGCCATAGAACCAAAATTTGATAAACTTGATATTATCAAAGGTTCAAAAAAATTGGTTTCGATGAAATCTTTGGTACAGTTAATCAAAGATTCTATAAAACTGACAGTTATCGGTATTGTAGCTTACAAAACAATTGAAGGGAATTTTGACTCATTTTTCCTCTTACCTGATATGTCAATTTTTCAGTTTGCATCAATTATGGGAAAACAAACACTTGCCTTGTCTCTTAAAATGGGTGGAGTGATTTTTGTTATTGCTATTTTAGATTTTGCTTATCAGAAATATGAATTTGAAAAATCAATTAAGATGTCAAAACAAGATTTAAAAGATGAATACAAAGATACCGAGGGTTCACCTCAGTTAAAAGCACGTGTTCGTCAGGTGCAGCGTGATATGGCTCGTTCACGAATGATGGATGCGGTACCTCTTGCTGACGTTGTGGTTGCAAACCCTACCCATATTGCGGTTGCATTAAAATATGATGCTGATAAAGGGGATGCACCTTTTGTCTTAGCCAAAGGTGAACG
Organism: uncultured candidate division Zixibacteria bacterium; assembly: GCA_937900185.1. Classification (GTDB taxonomy): domain Bacteria; phylum Zixibacteria; class MSB-5A5; order GN15; family FEB-12; genus QQUK01. Next base: position 666 of record CALCCW010000228.1, read on the forward strand.
TAAGATTGCTCAAAAAATTAAACAGATAGCAAAAGATAATGGTGTACCGGTTATCGAAGATAAACCGCTTGCCCGTGCTTTGTTTAAAATTTGCAACATCGGTGATATGGTACCTGCAAATCTGTTTAAAGCAGTTGCCGAAATTTTGGCTCATATTTATAGACTCAAAGGGAAGAAAGTAAACTAATATGCAAGATTCTCTCTTACAAAAAGTTACTTCCCACTCTGATATTTTATTAGCAGTAGGTTTTATAGGGATTATTGCAGTTCTCATCATACCGATACCGACGGTTCTGCTTGATTTTGCCTTAGCATTTAATATCACATTTTCAATAGTAATTTTACTGACAACTCTCTATATCAAAAAGCCGCTTGAATTATCTGTTTTTCCGGGGATGCTTTTAGTTGTGACGCTTTTGCGTTTGTCGTTAAACGTGGCATCAACAAGACTTATCCTTGGCGAGGGGTATGCCGGTGAGGTTATCAATTCATTTGGTAATTTTGTGGTACAGGGAAACTATGTTGTCGGTTTTATCGTCTTTATTATTCTTGTCATAATTCAGTTTGTAGTTATCACTAAAGGTGCCGGACGTATTTCAGAAGTATCTGCACGATTTACATTAGATGCGATGCCCGGTAAACAGATGGCTATTGATGCTGATTTGAATGCCGGAATTCTTTCAGAAGAAGATGCCCGTACTCGTCGTGCCGAGATTGCAAGCGAGGCAGATTTTTATGGAGCTATGGATGGTGCTTCTAAATTTGTTCGTGGTGATGCAATTGCCGGTATTTTAATTACCATGATAAATATAATAGGCGGTTTTATTATTGGAATCGCAATAAATGATATGTCATTTACCGAATCAATTAAAACATATTCACTCCTTTCGATTGGTGATGGGCTCGTCACACAGATCCCATCACTTTTAGTATCTACTGCCTCAGGTATTATTGTTACCCGTTCAACATCTGAATCAAATATGGGAACTGATCTTGCCAAACAGTTAACCAGACAACCAAGAGCTATCATGGTGGCATCAGCAGTTTTAATTTTATTCGGGTTATTACCGGGAATGCCAACGATTACTTTTCTTGTTTTAGGTGCTGTTGTTGGTGCTGTCGGATATATGTCGCAAGATGCTGTTAAGCAAAAAGAAGCTAATGAAGTAGAACAAAAACAAAAACAAGAACAAGCCGAAGAAGTAAAACCGCAGGATCGCACTGAAGATTTACTTAAAGTTGATTCGCTTGGACTTGGAATCGGTTATGGCTTGATTCCGCTTGTTGATGTAAAGCAGGGTGGCGATCTCTTAAGCAGAGTAGGTACTATTCGTAAACAGCTTGCAACCGAGCTTGGTGTCATAGTTCCATCAGTGCGTATCCGTGATAATGTGCAGCTGAATCCAAATGAATATCAGGTAAAGATTAAAGGGATTACCATAGCAAAGTTTGAATTGATGGTTGACCATTTGTTAGCTATCAATCCGGGTTTTGTCGATGATAAATTAGATGGATTTGACACTACTGACCCTGCTTTTGGTTTACAGGCTACTTGGATTATTCCAAATCTCAAAGAGATAGCAGAAGCAAAAGGTTTTACTGTTGTTGAGCCTGCTGCTGTAGTTGCAACACACTTAACCGAAGTCATCAGAAACGCATCAGCAGAAATTCTCTCTCGTCAGGATGTTCAAAAACTTGTTGATACATTAAAAGAAGATTATCCAGCACTGGTTGAATCTGTCATACCGGAAATTGTCCCGCTTGGTTCTTTACAAAAAGTTCTCGTGTCACTCTTGTCTGAAAAAGTTCCGATTCGTGATTTAGCTACAATTTTAGAAACTACATCTGATTATATCGGTGCTACAAAAGATTCTGATGTTTTAGCAGAATATGTTCGTATGTCGCTCAAGCGTCAGATAACAGACCTTTATCGTGATAAGAGTGGAAAAATAAATGTCTTTACGATAGATCCTCAAATAGAACAACAATTAGCAGACTCTGTCCAGAATACCAAACAAGGTTTGATGCTTGTGATGGATCCTGCCATGACAGAAGTACTCATAGAAAAAATTAAATCACATGCCGAATTGATGCAGTCCGCCGGATATGTTCCGGTTTGTATCTGCTCGCCGAATATCAGGCTCGCTTTGCGGAGATTAGTCGAAGCGTCTTGTCCGTCACTGGCTGTGGTTTCATATAACGAAATATTACCTGTTGTTGAGCTGGTCTCAACCGGGATGGTGAGGTTAAACGATGATAATTAAAACATTTCGAGCTGAAACATCTTCGGCAGCATTAAAACGGGTGCGTGAAGAAATGGGTGGAGATGCCATAGTTTTAAAAACGACACAGGAATCTGGTGCTTTAGGAAGAATTATTTACGAAGTCACTGCCTGTTTGGAAAATCCAACAGTCGGACAAAGTTCAAAAATCTTTCCGGATGAAAACAAATCGGTACCTGCAGTTGAGAAAAAACCATCTGTTCCTTCTGAAAAAGAAGTGCAAGCAAATCCTCCTTCGGTTGATGTAGTTTCTGGTGATATTTGGCAAAAACGGTATGAAAAACTTGAGTTAAAAATCAACACATTTTTGAATTCAGATACAGTTAACCAAAAAAAGGATGATTCTCCATTTAGTTCTGTTGTAGAGCAGCTGAATGCTCATGATGTCAGCCAAGCATTTATTAAAGAGTTTAGAGCCGAGTTAGAAGAATCTTATGATGGTTCTGATGATGTGATGATTTTTGCTAAGCTGAAATTAGCAGAAAAAATTATTCAGTATACCACCGATGATTTTTCACTTGAAATTGGTGATAAACTTGCGGTTGTAGGTCCTGCCGGTGCCGGGAAGTCATCTATTATGGGGAAATTAGCGGCATCACTTGTGATAAAAGAGAAAAAGAAAGTAACGCTATTAACATTAGATGATGTTAAAATGGGTGCCTATGATGAAACAGCTGCGTATGCTGAAATTTTGGGTGCCGATTATGCTGACAATCGCACAGCAGTTGAGTCATCACATAATAATGAGACAATTACACTCATTGATACGGTTGCAACACCTCAGATTATAGAAAACATAGTTCCGATAAATGACAAACTTGATGCAATCGGTACGACCTATCGGCTTGCGGTTTTTTCAGCAATTATGAGGTCTAAAGATGTTGCGGCAATGACTGAACAAATGCAGGCAATTCATCCGACCCATCTTGTCATAACAAAAACAGATATGACAGATTGTCTGGGAACACTTATTACAGCAGCTCATTCGTTTGATTTAAAAATTGTATATACAACTGATTCTCCGGGTGGAATAGGGGAATTGCATACGCCTCAAGTAGAAAAACTCGTGAATGAAATTCTGCAAGTAGAGGCTGCAAGTGAATAGATTACAATTGCACAAAAAAGATTTTACACAAAAGAAATCACAAAAAAAACTGATTTCAATTCTCTCCGGTAAAGGCGGAGTTGGGAAATCTGTTATTGTTTATAACCTTGCCGATACAATTGCACGCATGGGTAAACGAGTTCTTGTTGTTGACGCTGATGTTAATTTTGGTAATCAGCATGTACTTGCAAATATTAATGTTGATTATGGATTCCGTCAGTTTGCCAAAGGTCAACTCTCCTTAAAAGAAGCAGTTCTAAAAATTTCTCAAAGAGTTTCGCTTTTAGCATCGGTTAACTCAATTGGTCTCTTTGATGAAATAGATATTCCGACTATTGCAAATTGCATGAACCAAATTCGTACCTATACGGAAGATTTTGATATCGTGTTAATTGATCATAGTTCCGGTGTTAATAAACATTCATCGGTAATGGCTTATGGGGCTGATATAGTTTTAACAGTATTGGTACCTGAATTAACATCTATCTCAGACAGTTATGGGTTATTTAAATACTTACATGATATCAATGCCGATTTAGATTGTCGCTTTTTGGTCAATCGTGCCGAAACATCTGAAGAGGCTGAGTATATCTACGCCAAGCTTTGTGCCGTAGCTGAACGATTCGTTGAATCAATTCCAAAATATTTTGGATATCTCAAAGAAAATGATGATTTCCGAAAAGCGGTAGCTTCACAAAAAACAGTCTTTGAGTCCAATCCGAATTCAGAGGTGTCAATAGAGCTTAACGTTTTGGCTCATAAGCTCTTAGAGACTGAAGCCCCAATAGATTTTTTTAACTCATTTGAAAGAATAAATAAAACTGCGGCGACTGCCGATATAAAGGAATAGCATACTTATGGTTAGCACAGTAAAAGAAAAGAAGAAAAAAAGCAGCATGGCTAAACAAACAATTGTTTCAAAAAGCCGGGAAGCAGTAGTTAAACCTAAACGTGTCAAGAAATGGGATGTCGCACCTCATGAATGGACACGGTATTGGAATGACCGTTCTCCTGAACGACGCCGAAAACTTCTTGATAAATATGTGCCGCTCGTACAGAATGTGGCAACACGAATGGCGATGGGGTTTCCTCGTTCGGTTGAAATTAATGATTTAGTTTCAACAGGTGTTATTGGTCTTATTGAAGCATTTAAAAATTACGATCCCGACAGAGGTGTGAAGTTTGAAACCTATGCTGTTCCCCGTATTCGAGGAGCAATCTTGGATGAACTCCGAGCCTTAGACTGGGTGCCTCGTTCTACACGGGCAAAATCACGTGAAATTGATAGAGCCTTAACTATTCTTGAAAATATTCACGGACGAAAACCGGAAAAACATGAACTGGCAAAACAGATGAATCTTACAATGCCTGAATTACATGCCGCTTTAGGCGATGTATCGGGAACCCATATTTTATCTCTTGATGAAGTTATCTATCGTGAAGATGATAATCGCCAAGTACCAAGGATTGAAACAGTTGTAGACCGTGAAACTATTTCGGTCTTAAGTGATATTGAAAAAGCTGAATTAAAAACATTTTTGGGTGTAGCAATAAACAAACTTACTCAACAGGAAAAACTGGTTATTGCTCTTTATTATTTTGAAGAATTAACCTTAAAAGAAATTGGCGAAGTGATGACTATTTCTGAATCACGTGTATCTCAGATTCATACAAAATCTGTTATGAAATTGAGAAACATGGTGAGAGAAAAGTTTGCTTTGACCGGTTAAAAAAATATGAAAAGGAGCCGCTGAGATGGATGAATTATATTGCTCTGTTGACAATCTATCCGGTGTTTCGACAACTGAACGGGTGAACCCGTCTGACCGCTCCAGCAAGGATAAAAAGAAAAATGGTTTTTCTGAAGTCTTAAAAGAAAAGATGAAGGAAAAACTAAAAAAAGAACACGAACAAGACCTTGTCATTTTACATGAAGATGAAAATGAAGAGGAAGAAATACAAGAAGAAAATAAACAAGATGAACAACAACATGAAACGCAAGAAGAAGTATCAGAATCGGAAACAGAAAATTCTTCTGATAACTCCCCTGCAGAACATGTTGATTTCAAAGCATGATAAAGGATAAGTGAAAATGGAACTTTCACAAGAATTTTTGATAGATATGGCTATAAATGCTTTAGGGTATTTGTTCGCAGGAGTAATCTCTGTACTGCTCTATGCAATGTTACAAAAGAAAAAATCGACAGTTGAGTTAGATGAAATCGTAGAAGACTCAGCAATGTATGAACAAGCAGCAGCAGAAAAGAAAGCAAATATAGAAACAACATCAAATAGAAAAGTAGAGTTTATAACTTTTGGGAACAATCATCAAGAAAGTATAGAGAAACAACCGGTAATAAAAAATGATATTCCGCAAGGTCAGAACAATGGAAGAATGAATCGCAAGGAAGTTATAAATCTTGCCAAAAAAATGCTTTTAGCCGGTGCCAGTAATGAAAAAATAAAGAAAATTTTACCGGTATCAGAGTGCGGTGCTCCCGGCAGGCAGGCACCCGCCAGCGCTTTCATCTCCAGCGCCGGCATCGACGACGGCCGGGCCGGCCGCAAGCTGAAGGTGCTGATGGCGGTATCGGCCTCCTTCTTTCTGCTGTGGTTG
>CALCCW010000229.1:0-53830 GCA_937900185.1 uncultured candidate division Zixibacteria bacterium
TACATATAATTTTTTTACTTGTTTTTTTGTTTATTTTATTTATGTGTTTTTTTTTTTTTTCAAGCAGAAGACGGCATACGAGATATATCAGTGTGACTGGAGTTCAGACGTGTGCTCTTCCGATCTGAATGAAATCCTGTCCCAATTTCCGACCAAGGATAGCTTCACGAAGTGCCGCACCTTTATCTCCAACTTTTTCAGCGGATATAAAAATCTCTGCATCAAGGAAGATTGTTTCAGCATCACTGGACAAACCAGTTGTACGAGGCTGAGGAGCGTTGTTATCATTATGGAACTGATTAAGTTTTAAACCATAAGATTTTACATTTGAACTTGTAAGTCCACCGAGACGACCAATGCTGTTTGCAAGGAATCCTGATATTGCTGTATATGCAAGGACTTTTTCAAATCCATAAGCAAGCCCTTCAATAGCAGGTTCGAGTGTTTCTTCAACTATTGTATCGAAAGATACAGTTAAATCACGGTCAGTCAATGCAAAAGAATCATACAAGTGCTGATTCAGTTTAATAGGAATATTATTAAATTTAACATTACTACGCTGAATAGCATTTGTACCTTTTCTTTTCACACTGCGTTTAGTACCTTTGTGAAAGTTTACTGTATCACCTTTTGACGAAGGTTCATCTTTAAACTGTGTAGAAACACGTTTAAGCATGACCATTTTTTCCCAGAATAAGGCAAGTCCAAACTTGTTCCATAATTCCGGTTTGAGAGCATCTATTGAATTAGCCATTTTTTTTATCTCCTATATTAAATAGCATTTTTCTTTCTTCTAGCTTCGATAATCTGTTCTACTGACATATCAGCATAAGTATTAACATCACCAGGTTTATTATCACCGCCTTGACCAGGAGTCTTTTGCGTCTTAAATAAATTCCCGTAATTATCTACATCTTCAACCATTGACTTGATGTAGTCTTTAATATTTTTAGCTTCTTCACCAGTACCAATCTTAAAGGAGTGTACGCCCTTATCATCAATATCGATATTAACCTTATTAAGAATTAAATCCATAATCTGATTCGAGTGCAAAGCACCTGATTCTTCTGCAACAGTTATAATTTCACGTCCAATTTCAGCATCAAAGAATTTTTTCTTCCAAGTATCTTTTTCATCAGATAGTTTCCTTGTTGTGCTATTTAAACGCTCTGTTAATTCTGAGTGCTTACGCTTAGCTGATTCTTCCTCCGTTTCAACCGTCTGATTCAACTCATCAATACGTGATTGAAGAGCCTGTCTTTCAGCTTCACTTGTGGAATTAAGCTCGGACTGTTTTTTCAAGTCAGTCGTTAGCTTATCAATTTTAGCTTTTTGAGAGCGTTTCTGCTCCGCTAAAAGTGAGTTCAGTTTATCTTGCGTAATAAGACTTTCCGTAGGCGGTTTTGGTGGTTCTGCCGGTGGCGGATTTGCCGGTGGCGTTCCACCACTGCTGTTGGTTGGTGCTTCGTAGAAAAATAAATTTCTCCTTTTCATAATAACTCCTTTAACTTACCCTATCTAGTTCTATAACTTTTTCTGTGTTGACGAATTTCAACAACTTAACCCACGCATCATAAGAGGGTACACCATACAACACATGTTGTGGTGTGTTAAAAACTTCATAGGTTGTTTTACCTGATGCTAAACTGTCAGATTTAATCCGACCATTACCGAAATCCAATTCCGGTATTCGACCCTCAATCAGTTTAAGAGCAATTAAACAATTCGCATCTTTAACTTCTTGAGGTACAGCTTCCTGATAATCTCTAGGAAACTCATTATTTTGGGTATCTAATAATTTTCCCCCTTTAAATTGAATAGAGTCAATTATTTGTTCACCTTTATTAATAGCTTTTTGCTGTTTCACAGGGTCAGCTGTGAGCCATGCTTCAGCCCATAATTCAGTGCTAAGATACTCAGTACATTCTGATAATGTTAAATACATTTTTTAATCTCCCGTTCTAGTCTAGCAAAATCTATTTCGCCATTGATTGAATATTTAATCCTTTCATTCCTAATGAATTCTGCTAATTCGGGATAATCCAAAACACACTCATCTGCCGCTTCACTTAAAGAGCCTATAATTTTTAAACGCCTAGAGCCTTTTTCTTTTAAGATTTCTTTCAATCTTCGTATCATTTCTAAAACGTTATTTATAACACCTATGTGTTCTTCAGCTAAACTGATATGTTCAGGGTAACCTTGTATAGACTCTAGCAATAATATATAAGCTACAGCTAAATGTTTTTCAGTACAATCTATACAAGTATCTCTCATTATTTCACCACTACGTTACCTGGTCCATCAATGTAAACGTTACCGCCAGATTCAGTATGTTTCACCCAATACTTGTATTTACCAACACTTAGTGTGTCAGTTTCAGTATCGGTAGGTGTAACAGTGAATGAACCTGCTGTCGCAACTACAATAGTTCCAGCTAGTGAAAGTGAAGGTGTTGCGAGACGCCCACTGGTTGGGTGGATTTCAACTACAACTGTATCACCAGTAATATCTCTTGCTGAACCATCATCGTTCAGCACCATCAAATTAATTGCCATCTTATCCCCACCCTTTACGAGTGTGATTGTTTCAAGAGCAATACCATCTTTTAAAGACTTCATAAGTCCTCCTTTTTTTATATAAGACCATTAATAGTCCTATATTGTTTTTTATCTATATACTTATTATATTCTGCTATTACATCATCGCTAGACCTATCATCTATAAATGATGCGAAACCAAAATACTTAACGGCTAAATAATATTTCCATGCACGTCTTTTTCTCAACCACCGTAATACTGATATTGAGTCTTTGTCAATAATCTTTTTCATATTACGGTAAAACCTATCATCAGCTATCTTTTTATTATAGAGTGTACGTTCAACTTTATAAGATGTGCGTAAATCTATTTTAGCTGGAGTAATATCTAAACCTAAAACTTTATTAGGTAATGCTTTACCAAACCAAGCTAATATTTTAAATTTATAATAATCACGCAACTCTTTAGACGATGCTTTTTCAACATAATTACTTGTTTCTAAACCATATTTATTTATTATCTTTTTCATTCCAAAATGCTTTGCCTCCAAATTCTTTAACAAACCAATAATTCTCTCTTGCTCGATGAATACGATATTTCAGTAAACAACGCTTATTTGTCCATATTCTAATCCACCGTATCAGATTACGTTTCATACGTAAATCAGCAATAATCTTATCTTCTAACGTTCTACCAAAAGTATACTCCACATCGTGATCTGCTGAAAGTAATTCCCAATTTAACCATCCAACCGTCTTTGGTATTAGGTAATTATACCAGCGTCCGCTTGCTCCAATACCATTCCATATTTCAAGTATTTCTTTCTGCGATAGTTGCCAGAATAATAAATCCGCTTCAAGTCCATATTTATGATACATAGACTTAATATCATAATTAAACCGATTCCTGAATTTCGGAAACTTAACCATTTCTCCATTCCTTTATAAGCCAGGCTATAACAATTAGCATTATGATAACATTAGCACCGAGCATAACTACTGCAGGGTAGTCGATATTCATTTATCTGTCCCAGTAAACGATTCCCTATCCACACTACCGAGATAAGTAATACTCTGTTTAACGTGGCTTGTAATCTTTGATTTATAGGTATGACCGTATTTAGTTTCAATCCAACCGAGTCGGACATTCACCACGTTTACATTTTGAGCGAACGGCACAGGTATAGAAGCATCAAGCCCTAATACCCTGCATTCAATATCCCTTGCCTCACCTTGACGCAATGCGGTGCACCCCGTAAGCATCAATACCAGCATTACCATAACAATAAGCATTGTAATTTTCAGGCTCTTGTTTCGTGCTTCAATTTCCGCTGTTGTCTTTTCCATAATCAATCCCCCGTTAATATTTTATTTCTGTCGAATGTGGAGCATTCGCACACCCTGCAAACGGCACATTCGTTTTCCAGATTCAGGCAGTCTTCTTTGTCTCTATACTTACACTTTCCACGATACTCACTAAATGCAGTCTCAAATGCAACGCAATCTCCGCAGTCTTGCTGTAAGTGACATAATGTTGTTAATTCAGTGCTCATTGCATACCTCTTTTACAAGTTTTTGTATTGTTGTGAAACAATCCTGTCTGTGATTTGCTATCGCTAATTCAATCATATTATTTAATTCACCATCTGATTTGATGCGTGAGGTATTCTGCTTCAGCTCTTGTAAATCCTTATCTAAAGGTGCAACCATTAATCTCATGATTAGATACATCAATCCTGCGATTGCGGTAATAGTAGTTATCGCAAGTGCGGCGGCTGAAAGTGCTATTGTCCAATTCATTATTCAAAATCTCCCATTGTTAAGCTCTGCCAAAGATTCTGACTGACGATATAAATTTTTATGCCATTACCTATTAACCGTTGAAAATACTCAAGCGGAGTTTCTTTCGGGACAGCAGGTGTATTTTTTTCAGCCTGTGACATAAGCTCAAGTAACTGTTCGCCCTCAATCATCTTGTAAACGCCCTTAAGCATGCTGTACTCACCTTCTGCCACTTCGCTGTAAACATCAACCTTGACATATATTTCAGTCGTCCGCTTAATCTCAATCCTGTAACGGAACACCAACTTGCTTTTTTCGCTCAAGTTATCGAGGCTCGTTACAACCGCCCTTTTCGTCCGTATAATCATTTCATTTGTAAACATAATTATAATCCTAGTATTTGTTTTTTAACTTCACTAATATCAATATTAAGCGACTGCAACGCAGCCTGCGTATCCGCATCATTAAGTTCAATTTCTATCGCCACACTCCATAACAAACTAAACTTTGCGTTATTTGGATCATTCAGAAACTTAAGCAGTACGTCAAGCTGTCCCATAGCATCCAACGCCCTGACAACATCAAGTTTCTTTACCGCCATTACAGCATCAAGCCTTTCCTGTAGCTTTTCGGTGTCTGTTTTCCAGCGGATAATTGCGTTCTCAAAGATTAATTGTGAAGGATTTCCGCTATTCAAAAATGCTTGATTATCTGCACACTCAATATTATAAAGTCCTGTCTCGTCCCCGTCTTTAAGCGGAACTATCTGCCCGTTCGTAATGTTAAAAAATCTTTTCATGTTATCTCCTTATGTTAATGGTATTTTTTTAAGTTGGACGAAGCCTTTTATAGGTGTTGAATCAGATAAAAACGCCTTAATACTTGTAATCTCATTGACGGTGTTTTTCCACAACATCGGAATAAACCCGACATGCCAAGTAGTACTCGCCGTCGCACAATAAATTCGCTGAATCAATACCGGACGATACTTTCCACTCTTGGGGAATATCAGCATACGGGCGAATTGCGTGGTTTGCCCCTTCATAGCTCCACCGTACAAGACACTAACAGCCGCATTAGTGGCAGCAGTAACGGAAGTCCCATGCCCATTTATCATCTGATACTCGTAATTAGTTCCGGTGTCGCCATTTAATTGCACCTCGAACGTTCCGGCATCTGTTCCCTTGTCAGTAAGTACAGATATAATCTCATAAATCCCGTCTGTGTCGCCTGCTAATCCACTCCATGTTTTACCAGCCGACCAATCACCATCTATCGCCTCGCGCGAAACAAGCTGGCTCTCGGTGGACGCTCGCTTGTAAAGGACGGCTCTACCAGTCGTGCCACTGGGAATCGTAATATTTATGCTGGTTATCTCACTTGCCGTGTTATTCCACCATTGAGCGATATATCGTTGCTGCGGGTCATCAACCGCACCTTGAGATATAACCGCTCGTTGTACGCCGCTTTCCGCCATAATGTGATGTCTAGCATTATACGTCTTTCCGGCATCCGCACCTAACATCAGAATAGACGTTGTTGTATTAGCGCCAGCTGTCAATGTGCCAGCTGAATTATTTAATAACTGATAAATATAATTGCTTCCGCTGTCGGAATTAAAACGCACAAGAGGATTAAACGCAGAAGCATTCGTCAACCCCTGCAACTCCAATATATATTCCTTGTCGGTGTCACCAGCTAAACCAGTGAAGTCAATACTCGTATCGCCTGAAGCTATATCGACGGCAGAAACCTGTTCGTATCCGTCATTTGCTGTGGATGCTTTCAAACGTCTGAATAGATACGCCTCGAACGTGTAGTTACCGCCACCGCCATTATCAGAAAAATCAATACTCGTAATTTCATTTACTGTATTGTCCCATAGAAAATTATAAATCTCCGCATATCTTGTCGTATCATAACTACCAAACCCACGCTGTTCAACGCTTCGTTTAGAGCCACTTTTGCCAGTAATAATAGTTTCCACTAGTGACATATAATTAGTATCAGTACCATTAAAAGATAAAAGAATAGGACTAGTGGCAGTATTATCCGCATTAACCGAAGTGCCATACCCGTACATATTCTCACGGGTATAATTAGCACCAGTGTCGCCGTTAAATTGAGCATAAAGATACAGATTAGTGCCAAGTGAAGCCTGAGCCGTAATTATCTTATAGTCGTAGGTATCGCCCTCCAAACTATCGAACTTATCAGCAGATGTCAATGTGCGATTAGAAACAATTAATGAATTGCAAGGTCGCCACATTAATTCAGCAAGTGCAGCAATCTCTTTTTTCCGCATCTGGTATTCCCATTTCGCATTAGCAGGATTCCAGTCCGAAGTTTCTTTCTTCGGCAATATTAAACTGGCTGGAAGATGTCCCTGCATAATTAAACTCCGTAATTAGCACCAAACGCTGTGATTGTTAAAGTTTTCGCAGTTGTGACAGCTGATACAACAGAAGCCTGTAATTTCTGACCAGTTGCAAGCGTAAGAGCTTCATCATCTCTTTTCGCCAATCCCGGTATTACAGCGGGATCAAGCAGACTGACCGCAGGTTTCGCTGTATCATTCCCGGAACCGGCAGGTACAGAAATTTTACCTAACTGCCGTGAAGCACCGCCATCATAAATTGATAGAATTACTTCCATATTAGCTGAATCGTCGCTGACTACATTAATGTCTGTAATCAATGACCCGTTAGTAGCACCATTCACAATATCTTGCGCAGTTGTCCCGTCAGCATTGACAAGAGTGTTTGCAATCTGCGTATTGTCCGATGTGTTAATCGGTGTTTGTGGATACTTCGCACTCATTATAAACCTCCAAATAATACTTTATATGCTATATAATCTCCATCACCATCACTCGCAATATCACTCATCATTGCATAAATGCCGTCTTTATCAGGATGCTGTTGAACACGAGTTGCACCTGTCGTAATAAGGCTGTAGTCTTCTGTGAGCTTCTTCGTGTTGTCCGTGTTGTCCATGTAGGTGTTGATAAATGTGCAGAGTTCATATTCGACATTATAAATATAAATAAACATATTATCTGTACCGACATTAGCACAAGCTCTAAATGCTTTATCTGTTGCCGCTATATAATTATTATTAAGCATATTACAGGAATTGAATGCAGTAGAAGCTCTTTCTGCTCTATTACCATAACACTGGTAGCAATATCCTACACCATTGTAAAACCATTTGAAATTATTGCCGATAAATGGATAACAACCCCACGCAAAATATTGACCACTCCAAGAATGGGAAGTTATTTCGCCTTTATTATAAAGTGATTGACAATTATTAAAACCTTTAGAATTTGCCACACTGTCATACAATCCGCAATATCGCACTATAGGATATGGACTGATAGTATCATAACCCGTTACCGCATATCCCCTGACATTCAGAAACTTAATATTCTCAATTATCAAATCGTTACTTGAACACTTAATACAGTCGGTAATACTCGTATTATTCGCACCGTCAAAATCCCATATAGTAGTTTCCCTGCTCTCACCGCTAATCAGTTTGACATTAGCGTGTGCCACGAGCGGATTCGCTTCGTTGTCAGTGCATTTGTATGTGCCTATTACTTTAATCGTACTATAAACACCGCTCTCGCAAACTGAGACAAGTTCATCCCAGCCACGTGTTACAGTGTATTCCAGTTCCCCTGTGGCAGTCCAGTTAGTAATATCAGCATCAGGAGCTGTCCCTATACTGCCTGTTAAATTCTTGTATTCCACCCCATTGTATATAATTCTATCATCTGTATTAACTGAAGCCCCCGAAGCAACAAGCCCCGTCCAATCATTCACATTAACCAATGTAATAGCGTCTTCACTAATTTGTGATTGGAATTTACACTGATTCCAGCTAGACCCGTCATAGATATAAAATCCTTTAGGATATTGATAATAATGCACAAGTGCAAATACACCACCACTTCCAATTCTTACATTATAGATATCACCATCAGATGCAGATATAGCGGCAAAGTCAGAATAATAATCAACTACCCCCTTAACAGGTCCTGAACTTCCAGAATCTTTCAGTCTACCACGATTTAAGATATAATCATATAAATACATATTTACCTGTAAGTTAGTGATGTACGGTTTGTTGCAATATTATCATAATTACTATTACCATCAGCCCATATAATAGTAGTAATACCGGAATTAACTACAACTTTCATAATTTGCCAATAAGGTGAATCTAAACTTGTACCACAAGGAGCAGTACAAATATATGTTGTATTTGTAACACTTTCATCTATTACTTTTTTCAAAGCAGGTACTACATCTATAGATTCAACTCTATGTTTGGTATATTTATTAAACTCATTAAAAGCATTATCTTTATTGTCATTAATCATTTAATTTCTCCTTTTTCTGGTCACCACGCTTAGCAGTATTTACTTTGTCTTCCGCTGAAACATTTGTTGTTTGCGTATCTGGAACACCACGTACTTGCTCTACTTGTGCCTTTGCTATTCTAGCTAATCTATCAGCATGTTCTTTTTCAGCTAGAGCAATTTCTTCTTCAGGATAATGTTTCAAAGTACCAACTTTTTTCTTACTAATTAAACCTGCTTCTAAATCTGCTATAAGTATATCTTGATTTACAGTTACAATATCTAATTTATAAATTTCAGCTCTAATAAGAGATAATTGTTCTTCATCGATATTATGTGCAAGTAACAATGTTGTTATCTTATCCATTAAAGCACGTTGTGCATCTAATACCGGTATTGAAGGTATCATCTTAAGCATTTTTGTACAACGCTCGATAGTTTTATCAAGATCTTTAATTTCATATCTTTCAGGATAGAATATAACTACTTCTCCCCCACTGCCCTCATAACGATTCCATAAACTTGCTATATTTCTTTCACCTGTTTCCAGTACAGTTCCGATGGACGCTAAACCAGATTCTAGCCCTTCTAAATCAGCCTTTTTAGAATCTGCTGATTCCATCTTAGCACGCATCGTTGAAACCGATAATGCGACAATTTGACGAAGCTCTTCTTTTAACTGGTCTTGTTTCTTAATAGAGGCTAATAATGGGTCTGGTGATGGGTGAATATAACCAGGTCTATCTGAACCAATAGGATACTGACGACCATGGCGTACGCCAATTTTCTCTTTATCTACTACATCAGTTTCTTTCTTCATGAATTTATTCATTTCAGTGTTTTGATTTATCTGCTCAGTGTAGAGGGGAAAATTCGCTGAAATTAAATAATTAATATCGCTGGATGAAATATTCATAAGTGCGATTTGGTATTTAGCTATATCCCGGAGTAGTCCATGATTTAATTCCAGTATTGTAAAAGGTACTAAACCTAATGCATTACTGACAGTACCGCTTGGTGTTATTATTCTGTTAGGAAAAACAGTTATTTCTTCCTGTTTAGATTCAGTAATAATACCATCATTATCACGCTTATAAGAATTCCTATTTAATATAACATAGCGTAAGTTGCCATTAGTATCATAATCCCAATTCAATATGTCTTCACAACGGTAAACATAAAGATACGGTCTTGCGTCCTTGGTATCATATAATGTATTGCCTTCGAGTTTCGGCATATCGACAAATATTCCAACACGCCCCATACCCACTAATTCATTAAGAACTTTATTACCAATAAATGAATTCATGGTACTACCGAAGTTGTCAACGCCACCAGATAAACCATCAATCGCAGTATTGTAAGATTGACCACCGCCGGTACGTTTAACTTCTGTAAAACGTTGGAAAATTGCATCTTTAATATCATTAATTGCACCGCTAGCGAATGCAGGGTTTACAGTCATTGCTAAACGATATTTAAAGTCTTGTGCATCTTCCCTAGTAGAATATTGTTCAAGATACTTTTCAATATAAGAGTCACCACCGTTAAGTGTATCACGCCAAATACCGTACTCTGTTTTGTGTTTAATATATTCTGGATGTAAACTCATACTCTATCTCCCATGTCTTCGTTCATACCACCATTCCATGCACATTTCAATGCAATTTCATTATAAGTACGTGTATGCATAAAATGGTCAGGTAAACCTAAATTATCATAAATAAATATTATATTCCCCTGCTTATCTTCCTTAACAATCTTAACATTTGCTTTAAGGTGTGTTTGATATTCAATACTGATATTAGCAGGGAGCTTAATAGTTTCGTTCTTAAACTTCTTAATAACTAAATCCATCCACATGGCTCTGTTTACAGAGACCATCGGTTTCTCAATACTGGGATTAATATCTCTGTCCATCTTAGCAACACCGTAAAAACAATAACGTACACGACCAGCGTGTCTTTTTGTAAAAGCTACAGACGCTCTCCGTTCCGGATTCGCATCAATGACGCAATAATGTACCCCATACTGTTTCATAATGTCATCGAGTTCTTCAAAATGGTCAACACTGCCCGCATTTAAAATTTGTACTGGGTTATCATTAATTTCACGTGAAGCTGAAAGCTCCCATGAGTCAACTTCCCAATGAATTTTTGTACCTACATCTATACCCATTGTAATAAATGTATTGAATGAATGTGCGTCCGGAAAAATGGAATAATTGCCTTTGCAAGATTCGATGTCTTCTTGACTGATTTGGTAAGATGATGGCACATGCGGTACACCCATTTTTGAGTTAAAGAATTCACGTTCTGCGTCATCATCTTCCAAACCCTTCAGAAAAGAAAGAGCGAGTTCAGCAGGAGTAATAGTAGAGGAATATAATTGATTGATATAGAAGCCACGATTATCGCTGTCGCCGTCATTCGTTTTTTCAAATTTGCCGTCAGCTAAATATTCGTATTTGTTTTCTTGCGGAAGCGTCCCTTTACATTCACCACAGAAAATGCGTGAACGCTTATAATCCATGTCATCTTGGTTGTCTCCGCAAATCTCGAGATTATCAAATGTTAATTCAATCTTGCGTGAACATAGTGGGCATGAGAAGAAATTGTGTTCTTGCGTCGTGTGCCTAAACATTTTATTTATTCCATAACCTTCAACTGTAGGTGTACTAATAGACCATGATTGTTTCTCGAATTGACCGCTCATACGTTCCCAAATTAATTCGATGTGTTCTTGAACCATTTGGTCAAGTTCATCAATCGCAATATTAGCTACTGGGATAGAAATTAGTTTGTTCTTTGCACGTGAACCACGAATATAAAGGTTAGCAATTCCTGCACGTTTATGACCCTTGTTCTTTGTATCAGTATATAAGTTGAGTAGGTGTGGACTGGTTTCGATGGCGGGATCGAATCGTGATGCAGAGAAATCCCCGGCGTTGTCATCTGTTGGCAATACGTAAAGTACTGATTGTTTATGAACATCATTCTTATAGAATGTCCAATTTAATATGAGTTCGGTATAACCCATTTGAGCGGATTTCTGTCCGACATTCCTTGTAGCTAGCGAATCATGCATTTCACATAACCACGGATAATACTGGAAGTTAAATGGTGCAGGTTCGATTGAACCACGTTTTGGCTGTATCATTCGGTATGACGTAGTCCATTCACTACAAGAGCTGATAGCACGGTGTTTTACCGTTGCATTAAGTGTATCGGCAAATTGTGTAAAGAATGCCATACTAATTAAACCTATTGTATTTATCACTACCCATTTCATTTTACACCATATTATATTCAAGTTTCTTAATACCATTTGAAATACCAGTATTGATATTGTTAAGTAATTCCTTATCTGATATGTTATCAGATAAAACGATAGCAATCACATCTATAATTGCTTTGATATTGTCTTCAGTAATTGCAACACGTAAATCCATACTGTGAATTGAAGAAACGATTTTTTCGATTTTCAACGCCAGTTCAGAAATGTTACCTGCCTCCATATTTAGTTCATAAGCATCGGCACATTGATTTAAACGTTCTTCCATTAATACCCGAAGTATTCCAAGTTCCTCTGCGAGGCTCTTTGTATTCGGTAAGGATGTTTTTTCATTTATACGTTCAGCCCATTTATTACGATAATATGCTTTGAGTGCTTTTTTCTTTTTATTGATATCAATTATGTTTCCACCGTGTCTGGCACAATACGGAGATTCTCCAGATTCACTTTTATAAGCAGGACGGTTGCAACCTTCCTTTTGACAAGTATTATCATTTTTAATAAATTCCATTTTAACCTCGTTATCTATTCCATTATATTAACTCTATATGTTATAAAATAAACACTTTTGTTGTACAATGCGTTGTACAACAAAACACCAATTTTCAACTAACGTTTCACAACGTAAACACTCTTTTTCTACTTAACGTTAATATATCACGTTTCAATGTAATTTCAAGCGATTTTATAAAAATAAATGCAAAATAGTTGTAAGTCGTTGTGGTGCAATGAGTAACGAATGTTACTTAAACGAATGTTACTTAAACGAATGTTACCGGTAATGTGAGTAAACGTAAGTAATGCATTATTCTTAGTAACGTGAGTAAACGTAAACAGTTTAAACGTGTGTGAGTATAGGTTAAATTTATATGCTCTTAAACACGCTTAAAATCAATTTAAACGGTATCTGTTTAAACGTTAGTAATGATTAAACCAATATTTGATTAAACCAATATTAACAATTACTACTACTACTTTTTCCTATACTCTATATATAAACATAACTAACAAATGTTTCCTATTGAAAAATATAAATAACAGTAGTAATAGTAAGGCACAATATAAGTCATTGCAACACAATAACATAAGTCCATACCAATAGATATAATAGTAATAATGAATGATAAGTCATTGCAAATCAAGCACTTGCAAGAACACGTATGCCGTGAAACCGGTATTTCGGTACATTCCAATGCTGACGTTTCCAATCGTTAACGCATAATCACTGATAACACATTGACGTTTGCTCAGAGCAATTTCGCCGTTTAACGTTTACGTTTCCAATCGTTACTGAATCTCAAAAATGTCGGGGACAGATACCGATGAAACGCATTTTTTAACACTGGTATTATTGCGGTGTGAAACAGCGTTTAAATACGGTAAACAGCTATTTAGAGGTGAAATAGTGTTTAATATCACCACGCTTGATACCAATATTACACTTGCTTGATACCGGTATTAACGTGGTTATATCATCGCTATAGGCACTCATATTAGGCACAGTCATTATTATTAATTAATACCAATATTAATACCAATATTAATTATTATTAATTATTATTAATTAATCTCAATATTAATTAATCTTAATATTAATCGCTATATTAATTAATTGCTATATTAATTAATCCCAATATTAATCGTACTCCATGAATCCTGGTATTGCACGATACCCACATAGCTCTATCGTAAATTACCCAGCAAGATTAAGCGGATCTAACTTCATTTCAGAAATTAGATCCACCACGCCTTACTTGACAAACAACTTATCAAACTCTGAAACACTCATAACATAATCACTGTCAACCAATAGTTTCATAATTTGTTGACTGTTACTCGCTTTACTCTTATTAAGTAACGCAATAAGTGAAACAGTACTATAACTATCTACTACAGTACTTGGTAACCGATAATTGCCTTTATCGTCCTTAACGAGCTTGCCAGCAATAGCCTTAAGCTCTTTCTGATTGTCTTTGCTTTCGTGCAATTTATTAATAGACTTATTATCTATTTTCATCAACGTGCAATCTTTCGGCAGGACATGTTCCAAAATCAAAAACCTATATTGTGTCTGAATTTGACTTTGCGTAACATTATTTAGCCGAGCTGTAACCGCTATTCCTTTACCAGATTCCACACACGGTCTTATGACTTCAAGAATTTTTAACCTGTTGAAATTCTCAATAGATAATTGCTGTGCTACATCTTTATTAAACTGGACTAAATTCTGTATGCCAGCATACATGACATAAACATTTACGTCGACGATTTTTTTCTCCTCAATCGTTTTATCTGTTTTTTTACCGCTCCAGTTTTTACTATCGTAGTAAACTGTTTTCCCATAAAATTCTTTCAAACCGGTGAATGTTCTAGCTCCCTGACTAATATTAAGTATACTATCAACCATCCCCACACGCAAAAAAACTGGCATCTCCATACACTCCATAGCCAGTTTAGCTTTAGGTTCGTAACGTTCCGGAGACTGATTGAACTGAATTTCTGTACTCAATGAGTCCATCAACTCACTAAATTTGACGACATTCATCCCGATCTTAAGATTCTTTACTAAATTCTTCATTTTTAAATCCTTTATACGGTTTCCGTATAGTTTTGCGGTTCACTTGAACCATTATTATTTATTGTTAGCTATTCAACTATTGAATAGGTTTAAGTCTCTTTGTTAGTCCTTATCCCTAACTATCCGAAACTTGTTTAAATTTTTTAGTCCATATTCTAAAAAATCCTGAAAATAATCTGTATATAATTTTCTCAAATTCTCTATTATTCCGATATAGTAGATTTCTGTAGAATCTACATTAAAAACCATATTCCTATTACCTAATATAATATCTTTATTATGATATTTTATAATAATAGGGCTGTTTAAGGGGAAAGAGTTTTTACTACAAATAATTTTTAAATTCAGTAATTCACTTGTCTTTACTTCGTTTAATCCGATTTTTAATTCTTTCATTTTTTCACCTCTTTATTTATTGTTTTTCTCGCTGGTATAGAATATAGTATATAGTACATAATTCAAGCCCATAAAATAATTAAATATTGATATTATCTGTAAGTCATTGATAGTCAACATATTATTTTTTGAAAAAAGTTTTAAAATTACTTGACAAAAAATAAATTATACCACAAATAGTAAACATAACCACAAAGAATTCTACAACATTTTACCGGAACAGCTAAAAACCATAAACTATTACTATACAATTAGGGGGTTATGAACATATCCTTAATTATACAACTTGTTCTTAAATGTACAACTTGTACAATTAAGGGTTTTTCTGGACAACACATTGTACAAGTTGTTCAATTTTAAACAAACTGTTAAAAGCATACTGGTATTGCTTTTCAAAAACAGAGCTTTATAAACTCTATTTCTGAGTGCGATAAAGCCGTAACGTTTTTTAACTGCCTTGAAACCTCTCTAATTTTCGCAAGTGTCCCACTTTTATCGGCTAAGCTACCGTAAAATTCCGCATATCGGCAGTTATTTATGCCATTGAACGCAAACTGGTGAATCATACCCGTATTGATATTAGTACATAAACTATATATATCTAACTGCACGCCCCAGCCTGTTCGGGAAAAATCAGTTTCTCTCTCAACGTGTTCACGTCCAGTCAAATCACCAGTTATGTAAGTAGGCATTTTACCAGTACTCACCCGCCTACCACTATAATAACCATTGACTTTCCAGTCCAATATTATCTTAGTCCCATCTTCATATAGTCCGAGAAAGTCCGGATAACCACCAACTATTATATCATTATGACCAACTTTAGCTGTAATTAACACTTCCATTGTTGCTTGAATCAACTTACCATGCTTATTACGAAGCACACGCTTCAGCATTCCTGCATCCACATACCCGCAAAACACTTTTTCAGCGGTTTCTTTCAGGTTCAGATGTGGTGCTACTTGATCATCGTAACATTCATCGAACGACTTATACGGGAAGATTACATCGCTAACAGCCTGACATATTTCCCATTTGACAAACGCATCGAACGCACTACCCAGCCCCATCGCTGGTGTTTGTTTCATTCGTGGTACGTTCATTATATAGCTTTTATACCAGTCTTCAACATTAGAATAAAAACTGTTAATACAACTCGGCGAAAGGAACTCTCTTTTCTTCTGTTCAATGCCCATATTATTTTCTCCTATATTATACAATGCCAATATTATACAATGCCAATATTATACAATGCCAATATTATACAATGCCAATATTATACAATGCGACCATCCTTAGGTACACCTGCATCTGTTAATTCACGGAACAATACCCGCACTGTTTCACCAATGCGATTAGATTCTCTGTCAGTATCTCCACGAGCGTTTACCTTAAACGCAACACCTGTTTCAATGTCCCGTACAATCCACGCTCCGACCTTTCCTTTATTACGACCTTTACCCTCTGTTTTGCCAGTAACTTCTACGTGGCAATCAAGAATGCCTTTCATTTTAAATATCTGTTTAGACCTCTCCGGAGACCAAACCCACTGGGAATGTTTAAGCACAATGCCTTCACCGCCTTTTTTAATAACTGTATCACGGCGTTTCCATAGATTAGTTCCCGAATCAATGCGGATATTGTCTATCACCGGTAGACCGTTTAGCATACTGTAAACAGTTTCCCACGGCAACAACCTCCCGCCATCTAAACAGAACTTTTCTGCCAGAAATGACATCTCCGGAATGACCCAATATTGCCCATTCGCTACACGTATCGCACGTTCGCTAAATACCATTCGATTCGGGGCGTCAAACACATTATAACTAATACATTCCCATTCTTCCCCCGGCTCATTTTTTCTCACAATGCTCATTGTTGTTTGGAACTTACCTTTACCTGCATACAATTCACCGGTTACAGCAAATGGTGGCATCTTATCAAGAAACCAATCAGGGGCATGAATAACTTTACCCATTCGTGACCACAATCCAGTACATTCAATATCAATATTCTTTACCTTATTTAAGTTTGCGAATGGTACGTTACTCAAGATCATTCCACGACTGTAACCGCCGTCCCAAAATGCCGACATACCATCTAATTTCTCACTCATCATCCATTGTCCAAGGATATGTTTACTTTCATAAAAATATCCGCCTGCTAAAAATCTAGACATTACTATTTCCTCCTGTGGCTTAGCCACTACAACCATTCATCATCTATTAAGCCTTCGCTTAATGAATCCATTACATCACACATCAACTCAATGCCACATTCCTCACATTTAATCAATCCTGCATCCGGCTCTAGTGCATAAACCGCTCCACAATTGGGACATTCATAATCAATTACGGAATCCATTGGGTCACTTAAAAATCTTAGCTGTTTTCATTTTATTCAATACCCATATTGTTTATCAGCTCTTTGTAAGTCTGCGTAGGTTCATACCTACCATTTATATTTACATTTAAATGTAGACCAGATTCATAATGCTCTTGGAAACAAATATAATCTGCACCTATTTCCCGACAAAGTATTTTTTCAACTTTATCCCGTTTAGCCCGATAATGTAAAAACGTTTTTTCCAGACTTTCCACCAATGCCTTTTCTCTTTTATTCATTGTTCTAATGCCTTTTCATAGATACTTAACATCTCAACTATAATGATGCTTCTAGCATTTATGACTGTTCTTAACTCTTTACAAAAACACGTATCATAAGCTTCTCTAGTTGCATTCAACTCCACTTCAAGCTTATCCATCTCAAATTTTATTTGCTTTTTAGTCATTTTAACTACTCCTGTTTACAATATCAATATTGCTTATAACATTGATTTTACTCATAATCCGACACGGAACTTCTTTAATGCCGAGTCTGATACATCTACTACCATTAAGGACATTTAAATGCTTATCAATTTCAATAGCTGATAAAAATGTCTCAGCTATAGAATTGATTAATCCCGCATCCGGTTTATCGTACTTTAGTACAGATATATCCAATACCCATATTATTTCTTCATCGCATTTATTGCAATATCTATCTGGAAACTTAACAATGTTATTACAATATCGGCATTCCCAAATAGCTATTTTATTTAGTACCGTTACATCTAATCAATTATCTGCATTATTTACACTCCTTATCCCAATATTTTGGGTTTGAACGAAACACTTCTTTACACGTTCTACCAGAATATAAGGTCTTACCATCACAAAATAATGAATCTTTTTCTCTTGGTTTACCACACATTATACACTTCTTCGGTGGTCCAGTTCTACGTTCATAGGGCATTCTTGTATCAAACCCATATACTGAACCTGCAAGAGCATGTGCCAATATTTGATTAAACTGCTTATGCATAATTTTATCTCCTATTATTTATAACACCATACCAATATTGTACTATCCAACCAACCGCAAACCGTTGGAATTGGTAACTCATACTTATGGCAGAATGCTCTAACAGCATAATGCCATCTATCTGTTTCTATACCAACAATAGGTAAATCATTCATCGGTACAAATAATACTTTACCCTTAGCTGACACTTTTATGCGGCTAGGACGATGATTAGTTGGACCGCAATATTTACATTTAATTCCTTTTCATAATAGCTCCTTAATATCTGTTACAATACCAATATTGTCATGGTACAAATCTGTCTCTTCAAATTCAGATCTTGTAATTCCGAATCTCATATAACCATCAAGATGAACTTTAATAATATTATCATCAAAACGGTTTCCAGTTTTAATGGATATAAATTTAGCACCGGTCGAATCGGCTAAAGCGAACATCCATTCACCATAGACAACTTGTCCAATCTTAATAAAATGTTTATTATCCAATGCTTCTTCTCGGAGTTTAAGCCTTTTATTATACTCTATAATACGTTCTTTTAAATCTTTTATTATAGATTTATAATGTATTATATCACGAATAATCCCTTCTGTATCTTCAATGATTGGCTCATCTTTAAGATAAGCGTCGAATTTATTTTCTCTTTTCATAATAATTCTCCTGTGGCTTAGCCAATATCAATATTATTACCAAATATATTGATACCAATTGTATTTCTTAAATAGTTTCTTATACTCGAAATCAGTGGCGGCAGTTAATATCCACACGCCACTGCCATTTGCACAAAGCAACGGAAAATCTCTCATTTGAGACGGTTGCAATTTATAGTTTTTCGGTCTCTTAACTTCAATCCACCTCGGACCGAAACTGTAATGAGTTGCATACAAATCCGGAAAACCGGTCTGGTACATATTACCGTTGGTAACTTTTACAAACCATTCTTTTTCCCGAAGCATAGCAATTATCTCACGTTGTATGACGCTCTCTAATTTCTCCTTTTTATTATTTAGTGGTTGCATGCCTGATAACCATACCTTTAAACACTATTACCGCTTCATCAATAAGCTGTGATTCTTGCGGAAACTGTTTTTTCAATGCCGATATTGTTCTATTGACTTCTGCTATTGCAGATCCTTTACCAAACTGCATATTACCCATTAAGACATTAAACAAATCTTTAGCGAATGCATTTACACGTTTAGCATGACGTTCTTTTCTTTCTTTTCTGTTACACATAATCAATTCTCCTTTATTTCATCTGTGTTAATAATACGAATATTGCTTTTCAATTCAAACTCCGGCTTAGCACAATGTAACAACCTGCCACATTTACCGATTCCATCCATTCCCAGCCATTCCTTAACAACTGCAATGTCCTGCGAACGTTGCAATTCTCCGTTTTTCCGGAGACGGTATTCTTCACCATGTTTCATTTTAATTACGGAAAAAGACCCGTCTTGCAATTTCCATCGAATCATTGTACTCGATTGATAATTACGTTTACCTACATTATCAAGATGCTTTAATAATTCTTTCATTTTACAATCTCTGTATTGAACCATTTTATTGCTTCTGTAAAATCATAAGTCTTTTTAACTTCATTTTTAGTACGAAGTATAAAAACTTTTTTCCATCCAACTACTCTAACTATTGAGAAGAACCCTTCTTTTAAACTCCATTTATCCATAGACGGTGAATGATAATTACGTTTACCTACATTATCAAGATGCTTTAATAATTCTTTCATTTTACAATCTCCGTATTGTTATGCTATTTCAAATTTACCGTCTTCATTAAAACGTAAAAGAGACATCTCAATATCAGTCCTGCTTGTAAGTACATAATACAATGGGTCAACATCAAAATATGCTACACATTTATGTTCCTGAAAAAGATTAACATTGTGTTCAATCTCTTCATAAGTTTCAGATTTTTTTACATATTTTACTTTTAATCCACTGATTAAAGTAATTTGCTCTTCATTCAATTTACTACTTGTAACTACTAACATTTTTCAAACTCCTCTACAATGGAATAAATATCAATATTTATTCCATTGAGTTTATAAGTGATATAAATTCTACCACGATAATTATTCATAATACATTCAACGATATTTTTACCAAAGACGGCTGAACCGTCATTCATATTCACACCGTTGAATTCTTCAACTAAATCACTAAAACACATTACCATTTTATTGCCCTCCTCAAAGATTTAATTCCGCACTGCCCCAGCAACCACAAAATCAATACGAATATTGTAAATGCTCCGCTAATCATTGTCCCTATTAATAATACTTCCATTATAGAATTTCTCCTTGATAAAAGACATAACAAGGTATGTCATATTCAGATGCAAACTTCATGAGTACCGGACAATCTGTCTGGAAAAGGAAAACATTATATTTATTTTCAATACACAAATTTAATAATTCATGCCAATTCATATTGTTAATGTTTTCATAACGGTGTTTACGTTTACCAATAAAACCATTAACCATTTCCTGTCTTTCTTCGCCAGTTCCGTCATTGATTACGATAGTCATTTTATCACCATAATATCATAGTCCAGACAAAGAAGAATTATTCTGTCAAGCATTCTTCTTGCCTCGAAATTTCCACGTGCAATACCCATATTGCATTTCGTTACCAGACGTTCCAACCGACATTTTGTGTAACCGCTCATTTGATTACCTCCTGTGCATATCAATATCAATATTGAAAATAAAAAAGGGTTAAACTATACATAGCATATAGTTTAACCCTTTTTAAAACTATATGCTTTTTATTTAGCATACTGATATTGATATACGATTTTGCAATATCAATATTGCAATACCGCATTGTCAATATCGCATTGACAAACTGAACCTTTTTCTAGTTCATAAAATAATATACAGCCCGCAATAATAAATTCAAGCTCTAAACTAAAAATAATTGAATCTTTTTTTATATTATATATTGAATTTGCGTGTAGCATAAATCGTGCCAACTAATATTGGGATTAATACCGTATTCACAATACCGTATTGCGAAAATGTAGCAACACAAACATATCATTTAGTTGTAATATTGGTATTGCTTTTATAGCTGTATCTATACACAAGAACTCTTCTTTAATATATGCTTTACAAATCATATACAATTCATTGTTTGAATCTATTGCACGTTCAGCAAGTTTCTTAATATTGATATTGTTTACCGCTCCGGAAAAATAATTTACATCTATATCTCTATGTAATAACCACGCTACACTTTCCCACGCCTCACTGTAAACAAGAAATTTAACTAATATATCAACATTCTCTATCTCTCTGGGAAAGTCTGCTATCTTATAACCGAGCCGGTAATAGAGATACTGAAATAATAAAACTTCTGCACTCCGATACATTCTATTACCAATAAATGAGTAGAAGAGCGGGTAAAAATTCTCTGCTCTAATATCTCTTTTACTCGCCATCTTTTTAATTCGTTTTATTTTTATCATTTGTAAACCTTACTGGTTTTATCACTAACTGTTAAGTGCCTCATAAACACCTTTAACTTTTTCACATTTAGTGCCTTCAACATTAAAGTGTTTAGCCAGTGCATTTAGTCTTAGCGGTAGTTCACGGTCTCTAGCAACTTCCATTATATCTATGAATTTACTGATTCTGACTCCTGCGTTAAGCAAGAATTTAGCAGTAAATTTACCACAGTGAAACACTGCTATATCATCCTCAAGTATTCCACCATATTGTTGTTTAAACTCTTCACGCTCCATACCGGTATTGCAGTCTAAGCCATTAAATTTCATAGCCTTTTCATCCGGCTCTTTTATTGCCTTAATATTTATTGTTGTCATATCACCATCTAGTATATTTAACTGAATCAGTTCATGGTCTTGTCCTCTTAAGCCCGTTGATTCAATACTTACGAATTTCATAATTGCTCCTTTTTTAAATTTAACTTTACAAATATAATACTCACCAAATTGTGTTTTACTGTGCAATTCCAGTACTTCTGTTACTGATAAATCATCCAGTATTTCTACTAATGCTTTATGTGTTGGATATTTTGAAACAATGCCAATATTATTTCATCATCTTCACAGTTACTATGATCTCTATCATAAAGTATATACATAATTGCTCCTTGCGGTAATACCGCGATTAATGTGTGTCAATCCATGATGACATTTCTTGTTTCCATGTAATGCCAAAATGCTTAATCAATTTACGTGTCTCACTTACATAGGTTTTAACAATGCCATCAACATCTGCCGGAACTGAGTTATAACAGAGAATTTCATCATGAATATTCATAGGCATAACTACTGGTTTACTTACACCGTAGAGTTGCAATGCCCATATTTCTGCTTGTAACATCTTCATCAATTCCGCACCGGTTGATTGCACAACATGATTAACTGCCTGCCTACCGCAACGTGATTGCATCCCATAGATTGCACCCCACAATGCTGATATTGTCGCATTTTTCGCAGTCTGTTTACCTTTATTTGTTGTCCTAATTACCATAATCCCATCATTTAAATTATCTATTTCCTGCAATGCCTCCTTATACTCTTTAATTATTTTCTCTTCTAATGTAAAATACCGTCTATGACCTAATAGACTGGCAACATAGTTCCGTCTAAACTCTTCCCTATCCTCATGCGTTGTAAAATCTTCCATAATCTCAGCACGGTTTTTAGCAAATCCATCATATCTAATATGGAACTTTTTCTCTATAGTTGTTGCAATGCTCTCTTTTACACCCATTCGGAATGTAAGAGTATGAGCATTTCCACCATAGAACAATGCGTATGTTCCGTTTTTACCTAATACATATAAATCATTCTGACTACCTTTAGTTGCTACAACTTCATCATAGCTTTTACCAAATGCTTCAGCCGCAAGGAATACCGGTATTTTATAACCATTAGTTAAATCAATGTCCATCTGTTTATCTTTATGCACTGCTTGAGCAATACTAATCTCGAAAACATCTGCATCACCTCCCGATAAAACATAATTATCAGACTTATCATTGAATGTAAATATCTTCCTAATTGTTTCTTCTCTCGCAATGCCTTGCGGATTGATTTTACCGCCACCACTCATTCTGTTAGTGAGTGTACCGCAAATGCGGAATTCCGGATAAAACCTTTTAGCATGGAGCAATTTCTCCATAAGTTTACAGCGTGATTGTGCCTTCCTTGCCTTGATAACGAGTTTAGCCCTTTCCGCCGGTTCGCCGTCCATAAGTTTCGCAATATTTTGCAATGTCAATGCCTTAGTATCCTGAATCATTACAGCATCTAATTCTTCCATAGGCTCTGTTACATATTCCAATACTGCTCTTGGTGCTGTCGGTGCTAATCTTTTATCGTTATTATACTGGTCATACTGTCTTTGTACTTCATCAATATCAATAGCAAAACCTTTACATTTAACATTTGCCGCCATTATTGCAAGTTCATTATCATAATGCCCGCATTGTAAATTAAAATCTGCTTTTAAGTTACGGAGATACTGGATATCATTTTTAGCATATTGTATAGCTATATCATTAAACATCCAATGGTCTATCGAACGTTCAAGTTTATGTTTCTCCATGCGATTTTCCCAATGACAATATCCGCCTTCATCTTCCCAATACATATCTAAGTCAATAGTACCTTCACCATAGATTTTCCTAATTAAACGTTTCAACGGCAATCCCGGTTTCCATGCAAAATAAACATTGACAAATCCATCAATATCACCATCGCTTATCTTCCAGAACTCTTTTTTATCTCCTATTTGTATGTCGCTGAAACATTCATTCAATATCAGTATTACGTCATCAACCATCGAGCCGGGAATCTTATAAATCGTTGGTCGTTTACGAGCCATTAAATCTTGGAAATGAGTTTTACGGAACTCAAGCATAATATCCAATGCCCCTTGCGGACGCAGAAACCAATCAGTTTGGAATGTCTGATTTATTGCATCGAACTGGTCTAACAACATTTCATAAGGCTCTATCTGTTTACAAATGTTATATAATTTAACAAGCATGAACCAGTCAAATGTTAAATTATAGGCACAGATTTCATGCTCGCAAAACATTTCAATCAATGCCATAATTGTTTTAGGTGTTTCATACCATAAATTCATAATCTCGATATTGCCATCATCTATAGCATATTGTATAGTTATTGGCAATGTATTAAGACTATATGTTTCTGTATCTAGGTAAATCATATTGACTCCTTTAGAACTCTTCATCCTGACTATATTCGTCTTGAATTTAATGCTCCCTTTACACGTTTACACTCCCGTAATGTTATTTCTGTTTTTGCGTTAAAATACATTAATACTGATGCTTGATTACCGCAATAGGGGCACTTTCTTGTGAGATTATTAACAGGACAATAACCATGTGTACTTACTTTCTCACAGGTATTACATTTAGCATCCACGCTCTTACATGTATACCTATATGGTAATTGCCCTGTTGCTTTATAATGTAAATGTTCAATAAATGTCATCATAATTAACCTTTTTATATTATGCTTTATGTATTCTCCCGCACGGCTGGCAATAACCTGTTCGATATTTTCATACAGTAGGGTTATTATTTTTTAAGATTTTCCGGAGTTGTTTAACCTCTTTTAATGCTTCAAGATATTTCTCCTGATAAGGTACTAGATTTGCTGGTGTTCCGTTACGTACACGCTTAAAGATAATATTAGTTTTATCCTTTCGGGCAGCAGCACGACAAGCCCCGAAAAAACATGGTATTACTCTTGTTATTCGTAATAAACCACAATTATGCATGCTGCATGACGCTCTCAAGTAACCTTCATCATGGAAATAGCAGCCATGACATCTTAAATAATGGTCTTCTCTTTTCTGGTCAACCACTTTGAATTTCTGATCAAATAATGCCAGTATTGTCCCAATCTCATGTGTTTTACATCTCATTGTCAATCTCCGTATTGGTGGGAGCGGTAGGGATTTGCACCCTACATGGTTATTCTATGAGTACCCTAGTTACTTAGTTCACCAGCCAGCAACCTCTTCTCTTGTTAACGTCTACCTATTCCGCCACACTCCCGTATTGTTATTTATATCTCTTATATGTTATTTTAACTTTCATTGTTTAATCTCCTTAACGTGTATCGTCCCAACTACTTCGCACTTTGCTATATCAATCCACTTCTGATATAACGGCATACCGGTTTTCCATTCTTTTGTATTTTCGTTTTTAATCCACCAACGAGATTCCTCTTCGTTCCATAATACAGAGAATATCCTTCCCATTCTGCCTTTGATTTTATCGCCATCGGAAATCAGAGTTCCATTACAGTCTTTAATGCCCGTGCAAAATTCAATAACTCGCCCTTTTGTGTGCGGACGATTATTATGCCAGAGATTACCTGAGGTATCAATTTTCATTATGTCTTTTTCATAATTAGAATGATATTCACACCATACTCTGAATCTTAATCTATCGTTATTCATCGCTCAATCTCCGTATTATTTACCTAACCATTGTTCTATTGATATTACTGCACAAAGAAGTATAAATAATAATATTGCTATTCCGATAGACAATAAAAAATCAATAAACATCTTTAATCTCCGTCTTATTACTCGTAACGCTCACTCTTAAGATATTCAGCAATGCTTTTAATATCTTTCTTACCCCAATTATCTGCTGACTTAACTGTTGCACCTGCCGCATCAAGTATAGCACAAACACGACAATATGGGCATCCGTCACAATCAGTATCACATCTATTATAGATTTCTCTTAATTCTTTCTGTTGTATAAATATTCTCATTTTTTATCTCCTATAGTAATTAATTTCATTGCTTCTTTTTTGGTTGCAATACGAGCATTGTCCCACCAGTGTCCATTAGCATAATATTGAGAACTGCAATGTTCAGTTACCACAAAAATACTACCTTCATCTTTATCATATACCATGCATAATTTACCTACAAGCTCTTCACCTATAGGTTTGTCCCATTCGGGACACCAGTAAGCATTACTATTATGCATAGGTTGAGGTGTTAAGATCTCAACCCACCCTTCTACAGGTGTATACATAATAAGTGTTTTACAATTATATAAAATCTTTCGTTCTTCAGGAGTTGTCATTCCAAACACAACACCTTTTCTGTTTTTGTCAATCATAATCAATCTCCGTATTATTTAAATGACATTATGCAAAATCCGGTACAGTATAAGGTATATCATAAATGTCAAGTTCTTTCTGGATTGCTTGGTGAAATTCCAAATCCGAAACTTCAGCATTAACCCAACCTAAAGTTACATTTATAATATTAGGTCCGAGTAAACCATGTAACATTTCCTGTATGTCATGTATTTCTCCAGGTCTACGTAACTTCTTTTTACTCTTGGGTTTAGAGTCTTTAAACTTATCAATATTAACCTTTTTATCGCCCTTATTAGTCTTAATAACACGACATAATTCATACTGTTTCTCAGGCTCTTTACGAAGAGTATATAAATCTCTAATATTATTTGTTGTAAATTTACAACGCAATACCTCTTCCTGTATATCTTCAGGAATTGTCGTAAACATGTTGCGTACTTGACACCAACCGAAACTCATGCCAATTTTATCTGCAATCTGTTGTAAACTCATACCAGTATTGCGTAGAGTTTCAACACCTTTAGCTTCTTGAGCAATGTTTAAATCTTCTCTTTGAACATTCTCTGTTAAGTTAGTGAGAATCATTTGTGTTAATGATAAGTCTTTCAATATACAATCAAACTCTTTATCACCGTTTACTAACAATGCTGTATAACGTCTATGTCCTGCTACAAGCTGGTATTGGAAACCATTCTCTGTAGCGACCTCACTTCTACTAACAATAAGCGGATTCTGTAAGCCGTTTTCAGCTATATCAGCGGCTAATGCCAGTGTTTTTGGTGCTGAGGGATTTACCTTACCACGACAGTTAAAATCCCAATCTACGAATAATTCCTTTTTCTTGACTTTAATCAGTTGCATTCCTTTAACTTTTTCCATTACTTTAACTTTTTCCATTTTCTTGCTCCTTTATAGCTTTTAATACATACACTACAATTAAATTAAACCTAACCTTTCTTTCATCATTTTACGTTTACCTTGTGGACTCTTACAGAAATCAATTTTCTTCTGTTTAGACTCTTGTAATTCTTCCAAAGCAATATCAGTATCTGTTGTATAACCACAATACCGACATTGTATATGGTTGTCATTAACTACTGCTTTTTTACCACACTTTTCACATCTGATATTAAAATTA
The DNA here is from genome assembly GCA_937900185.1 of uncultured candidate division Zixibacteria bacterium. Classification (GTDB taxonomy): domain Bacteria; phylum Zixibacteria; class MSB-5A5; order GN15; family FEB-12; genus QQUK01. Next base: position 27,618 of record CALCCW010000229.1, read on the forward strand.
TATATCATGACAACTCCTTCACATATTTTTCAGACTCTAATATCAATGCATGTTTACCGTCATACCAAGCAGTATTTACCCACTTATAAAATATATCATAAGTTCCTGCACCTATATCATTAGGATCACATTCATGCAGTTTTGTCTTTTTAGTATAGACTTGAATTATTTTAACTTTCTCTAACCACCTTAATTCATTATCTATAATTAGTGGCAATATCAAAAACTTCTCTTTAACTCTAACTGTATTTTCAGCAATAACCTTTATTTTTTTAAATCTGTATTTCATTTTTAATCTCCGTATTGTTATGACCTATTCCATTCTATTTTTTCAAGCTCTAACATCATTTCCTGCATAGTAACTTTCTGTAATTTTTTCTTATTCTCTAAATTACAGCGTACATACTTATCTGTAGGTAAATGATATAAGTCAATGATATTTGCTCCTAAACATCCTGGTCTGTGAATACGGTCTTCACTTTGCATACGTGATTCACCATCAAAATCATTACTGTAATAAATGATAGTGTCACTAGCAGTTAAGTTCAAGCCCGTGCCACCGGATTTAGGGTGATTAACGAACGCTATTTTCTCATCAATACTGGTATCCATAAACTTCTTAAGTGTTTCTGCGATATCAGCATCAGCGGCATTAATTGTCATCCAACCTAAACTGGTCATTCTCTCACGAACCCATTTCACAGACTCAATATATCCTGCAAATATCACAACACGGTTTTTTCCAGTAACTAATTCTTCTAATATCTCAATCTTAGGATTATCAGTAACACGAATTGCTTTACCATCGCTATAAATAAATCCATCAGATAGTTGCCTACATTTATTTAATGCTTCAATAGTAGTACCCGCATTCTTCAATAAGAAGTTATAACGTTGATACACTTTACCGGTCATCGGTAACACATATTCCGTATATACTTTCTCCGGTAAATCGAGACATTTATCTTTGTCAATGAATATGGTTATTTTATCTTCCAACGATTCACGGAATTTATTTAATTCATCTTCTTTCCATGATTCGACCTTACTGTAAGAATGACTCTGTTCCGTGCCATCATCCTCACTTAAATCTACTGTTACTACATTTGCTACTCGTTCACGGAATTTGTAAATATCGCCTTCAGGGATAAATCCGGGACACAATGTTTCAATTTGATTCCACCAATCTAATGGGTCTTTCGGTGCAGGAGTACCTGTCATTGCAATAATGAATGGGTTATCATGTTCTTCTCTCATAGCATCAGTTAAGTGCATAGCCGATTGACTGCGAATACTGGTATTATTTTTAATCTTATGTGACTCATCAAATATCACTCCCAACGGGGCTACACCATCATAATTCTTTAAGTGTCTTGTTAAGCCTTCATAAGTCTGGAAGAATGGATATACATGACAATCCCATTTTTCCATTTCCATCTTAACAGATAATAATGCTGAACGTGGTGCTATATACCACCAATCGCTGACACCGCTATGTTCCATTATTTCTATTGCAGAGAGAGTTTTACCGACACCCATTGTAGCCGCTATAAAACAAATATGCTTATTTAAAGCGAATTTAACTATATCAGCTTGGTGTTGATAAATTGGTCTTGTAAAAGTTATATCAATATTGGTATCATTTTCCCATTGTTCATAGACATTAATACCCTGTATAGCTGATAATACAAAACGATTGTGTGGGTTGTCAAGAACTTCCCATACTTTAATTTCAGGTTTCCATCTTGCACTTTTAAGTTTCTTGACTTTTTCAATTAGGCTTGGAGAATAACCGAATTTAAGAATAAGGTTAGTTCCTTTTTTGAAGATATTCATTGCCTGTTCCTCATTTTTATTATTGGTAATCAATACGAGTATTGAAAAAGCAGTTTAACGTGATACTTAGCACGTTACGTTATAGTCGTAATAGACTGCAATGGAATGTTTCCACACCATCTAAGTATTATAGCTACTCACGGTCAGTTTAACCTGCACGATAGCTATTAATCTTCTTCGTCCGGCAAAACGTTTTCAGCGTTTTTAAAATCACCTACGACATCATTTGTGTCATCAGGCAAATCTATAGTTTTCGCTGTACCTTCGCTTTTGTAAGAAAACCATTTAAATTTATCATTACTACACTGGTCAACTTTCAAATGAGAGCAAGCACCCATATGTTTTGCAATGCTTTTACCACGTCTTTTTGCCGTTGTACTTTTCAGATAAAACGTGCAGAATCCGTGTTCAGTATAAAAGATAAATTCAGGTCCGCTTGTTGCATAATCTTCCTCTTTTGCTTCTTCAGCAATCTTTGCAAATTCGGCATGATTCTGGTCATAAACAATACGGAGTTTAGGTTCAAATGCTAATGCTTTTGCTCTCATTGCAAGAACCATTACATCAATTTCAGTACCTAAATCTATAGACTCTTCACCATCTTTCAGATAGAAGTGTCCTACCGATATAGAACCATCTTGACAACATGCACTGTTACCACAGCTGATTTCCAATCTCGGCATTGTATCATAACCTGCGAACAGGTCATTGAAATTTTCAAGAGCCGAAGCATCTTGAACCATCAGTTCGTTCTTTTTAGCCATTTTGACTTTTTCTCCTTGCCCTTTCGGGGCTTAAAAATCCTAGTATTGTAATTGGTCCTTTACCTGACGAGCAGTAATGCTACAGCCCCGTTTAACACGTAACTGATGGCTCACCGTCATGCCACTTAAATTAGAAACTACTCTAACTGCATTTTATTTAAATTTACATTTAGTAAGTCTGTAAAGGACCAATACAATACTAGGATTGTGTTTAATTAATTACCGAATGTAATTAATATACTGTTACAGAACCTAAAAGGTTATTTTGTATTTGCTTCGTCAAGAAGTGCTTGAGCTTTGGCTCTTTTAGCTTCTTCACGTTTCTTAGCCGCAATAGCTTGACGCTCATCTTTTTCTTTCTTGAGCTGTTCAAATTTAGCTCTGCCAGCATCAATACTGAGATCATCCATCTGAACAATCCATTTGATTACAGCCTGTCCGCCTTCAACAGCGTTTTTGCAATCTGCAACAATTTCTTTCACAACAGACATATCTGCATACAGGTCTTTAATCTCTGTATTTTTACGAACTTTAGGTTCGGGCATAAATTCAGTAACAGTCTGTCCACGTTTTTCTTTCTTAATATCATTAAGACGTGCTTTAACTGTAGGACCAAATTCACTTGCAGGTTCTGTAAGTGCGGCTGACAAGTAATTAGCTTGTTCATCAGACGGAAGTTTAGCAAGACTAAAAGCATTACTAAGCCCAATATCTCCGTTGTCAACTTTCTTCTGAATATCAGCATTGAGTTTCAACAAACCTATGCGTTCATTCAGCCATTGTTCAGTACAACAAAGCATTCCACACAATTCTTTAAATGTCATTGTAGGACGTTCACCGAAGATTTTAATAATCTGACGGGTGTACTCAATAGGTTTAGTTTTGACTCTGCGTGAGTTACTGATAATCTGAGCAATCGCCATTTCTTCATCGCCCATTTCAACGATATTACATGGAATCCCTTCAAGACCAAGTTCTTTACTTGATGTGTAACGTTGCAAACCATTAACAAGTACATACTTGCCTTTTTCTTCAGTCTTCTTAACACAAATAGAATCTGTAACACCGATCTTAGCGATTGAATCTCTCAACTGCTTGTAATCTTCACCCTCGGTGTTTACTGAACGCAATGCAATTTCACTTGTTTCGATGTTTTCAAGTTTTACTACAGCGACTTCAATCTTTCTTTTCTCTGACATGATAATGTCTCCTGTTACCTAAGTTACTTTCCAATATCAGTATTCCTTAAACTTGACGGTGTACTTCGCACGGTCTCTTAACAATACCAGTATTAAAAAAAGGGTTACATTATGACAGACAAGCATAATGTAACCCATAACCTTAAAGGTTTAAATTAAATGTTGTGTCTGTGATCACAATACCAATATTGCAATATCCATATTACAATACCGTATTGACAATACCGTATTAATTTTGTGAGCGTAATTAAAAATCACACTCAAAAATCTAACTCAAATATAAGTTACCATTCATTATTAAAAAGTCAAGTGTTATTAGTAAAATAATTCAATATTTTTTCCTTTATAATATAATGAATTTGCGTGTAACACGTTAAACTTAAAAGTCAAGTCAATTACTGAAAATACTGTTTTATTTTTTCAGTAAGGAAAAACAGTAAATTGATAAAACGTTTAAACAGAATAACTTATACCGGAAATTACTAATATACTGTTCTTTATATTTATTACTTATAGAACATAATCAAGTTAGTGTTTATATATAGAGATAGGAAAAAACAGTAAAATAGTATGAATAAGACTTGAAATATGTTTTTCCGGTGTTAAATTAAATTATATGCGGAATATATCGTTTAATCATTAACGTTTAAACTATTAAATTAAGCTATTCCGCTAACGTGAGTACGTTGAAAACAGTTTAAACGTATATGAGTATAGATTAGGTTTAAGATTGCTTAGAATTGTTTAGTTAATACCGTATTGACAATACCGTATTGTAATTGTTCTAAGACAATACTGGTATTATTAACTGATGTTTGGAAACGTCAAGGAGAAATCATGCTAAATAAGATTTTATCGGATAAGCGAGTTTTAACAGATGAAACAAACTTTAATATTGGACAATACGGGGATTGTAAAATGATAAATATCCCAGCTAGTTATTTATGTAAGCTGTGGAAAAAGGTTTACAATAAACCGTGTCCATTACATTATTACATAGCAGATGCTTTACCAATACTGAGATTGGAGCATAAACATATTTGGGCTGAACCAGATTTAAGTGATTATAATTTAGATATTTTTAGTAATTGGAAACCAGATTTAAGTGATTATATATTTGAGCCGGATGTAGATAAATTTGAACCTTAAATTAGCGATTGGATACATATTAGTGAAGAGAAGATTTAACACACAGGAGCAATTATGAAAAAATATGAGTCAAGTTTAGATGAGATAATTAAGTTATCGCCATTAGCAGAATTATATGAAGATGGGATGGAGATACAGATACTTACAGAAACAGATGCTTTCCGGATAACAGATAAAATTCCACAAATAGATAAAGATAAAATTGTTGCAATAGGTTTAACTGGTTGGAACGCTATAGAAAAAACAACTAAATATGTTACATTTGATATAGATAGTTTCAGTAATCATAAAAATGGTTTAAGCGACCTTGAAATGAATGATTTACTTCTTAAACTAGAAGAAATTGATTTTATTACAATTTACCGTAGTACCAGTGGCAAGGGTTATCATTTATATGTTACATTCACTGACCCGATACCAGCATTGACTAGGAAAGAGCATATCAATATTAGTAAATATATCCGGAATAAGATAAACATCTTATTAGGAGGCGGATTTAACAAAAAAGTTGATATTTCCGGTTTAGTATCTTGGATATGGCATAGAGAAAAAATGACTGACCTATCATTTAAACTGATACAGGAAGGTAATACGTTGGAAATGGATATTTATTCCATTCTTAAATATGAAGAAGTATCTAACCCAATTACTAAAATTAAAATTAATATTGAACTTGACGGTGAACACAGAGCATTGATAGATTATTTAAATGATAATAAGTTTAATTGGTGGTGGGAAGAAGCTAAACAATTATTAGTAACACATACATTATCATTAGTTAAAGCACATAAAGCATTAGGATTAAAAGGTGAATTCAATACCAATACTACTGGTTCAACTAAACATAATTGTTTTTTAGTGCCTTTACCAAACGGAGCATGGATTGTTCGGCGATTCGGTAATGTCGAAGAAAAAACTTGGTCTCAGAAAAATGATTATTATTTTACTTATCTCAACAAAGCACTAACACTTAAAGAAGCAATGGATAAAATGAATGGTGTTGAAACGCCGTCAGGTGCTTATATGTTTATGGAATTGGAACACGCTATTAAAGCATTAGAATATGTTAATATCAGTATTGACGTCCCGGCGTGGTCAGCAATTCGTGAAGCTAAAATACGCAAGAAAAATGGACGCATAATACTTGAATTCCGGAGTGAGGGGAACGACAGAATCGATCAATTAAATGGTTGGATAAAGGAAGGCGGGTATTGGAAAAAGATAATTGGTGAAGATGACCATGAAGAAGAAAAAATTGATTTAGCCAATGTCGATGATTTCTGCCGGTATTTACTTAATCCAGATTTATCAGATTTAGGTTGGTTTATCAATATCGATGGTCAATGGTCACGTCAGAGTTTAGTAAATGTTAAGCATCGTTTATTTACACGTTTTATGAAAGATAATATGGTTAAAAGTATTGTCGGTAATATGATTGAACACGCTTGGCATAAAGTTGTTAAACCGTTCCAACCGGAATACACTGGAAACCGTGAATGGAACTTCGGCTCACGTCTTAATTATGTTGTCGGCGAAGACCATGGTGATACCCCTGCATGGGATGCAATTTTTACACATTTAGGTGAGTCTATAGATATAGAGGCTAGGGCTGATCTCGGTATTAGTGGTAAACAATACCTTTTATATTGGGTGGTTGCTATGCTTCGTAATCCCGGCGAACCACTTTCTTACCTCTTTTTCCACGGTCCACAGAACAGCGGTAAAAGTATGTTTCACGAAGCACTGGGAATACTGTTTCATCGGGGCTATGTTAAAGCAGATAAAGCATTAACTAATCCACAGGGTTTCAATGGTGAGTTGGAGAATGCTGTTTTATGTGTAATTGAAGAAACTGATTTATCAAAAACCAATGCCTATAATAGAATTAAGGAATGGGTTACAGCTAAAGATATTTCTATACATAGAAAAGGTGATACACCATTTATGTCAAAGAACTACACGCACTGGATTCAAGCCTCAAATTCATATAAGGAATTACCTATGTTTTCCGGCGATACACGTATTACTGTAATACCTGTTAGACCACTAGAGCATATAATAAATAAACGCGATTTTATGAAATCCCTATATAATGAGGCACAATATTTCATTAATAAAATTTATTATCTTACAATACCTGAGTATAATGATAGATTATTAATACCAGCATTGATGAGTACTGATAAACTTAAAATTGAGTCTCAGAATGATGACACTGTAACGACATTTATAAATGAATATTGTGAAGTAGGTGATTATGAAGAATTGTTTAGTGTAGCGTATATTAAATTTTGTAATGAATATGGAGGTGATATGAGTAAAATCAGTTTCGGTAAACAAATCCCATTGGAATTTGAAAAATGTAAACGTAAGTCTGATAATCAAACGGTTATTAAAGGTCTTAAATTAAAACAATAGTTATTAACAGGAGCAATAATATGAATACACGTATTATGGAAAAGATGGGTTACAAGAATGAAGTGAGGTTAATCATGGAAGGCAAATGTCCGAAATGTAAAGATATCATCACTAAATTTAGAGATGAATTATCACTTAAAGAGTATAAAATCTCAGGGCTATGTCAAGAGTGTCAAGATGAGGTGTACAGATGAAATATTCATGTGAATCATGTAATAAAGATATGGTTATTAGCAAGACGGTCGAAGGCAATATTCCGGAAATAATGCCATGCCCATTTTGTGGCGGTCTAACACATTTTATTAACAGTTATGACATCGAACCTAAATTTGAGTTTTATAAACCGGAGACCAATGCTGAGATTAAAAAACTTTGTAGTTCTCGTAAACAGTTTGATATAATTAGTAGATATGTTAGACAAGGAAATTTGTTAATTAAACCATTGATAGGAGAAACAGATGAAGATTTACATTAGTGGAAAAATCACCGGTGATGACAATGCCATATATAAATTCACAAGAGCGGAACAACGTTTAAAAGGTCAGTATCCCAATGCTGTAATTGTAAACCCGCTCAAACCGTATTTACCGGAGGTGTGTTGGCTCGATTTCATTATACTTGATATAATGAAATTGTCTACATGCACACATATTTGTTTATTGCCAGATTATAGTGAAAGTACTGGAGCAATAATAGAATCATTAATAGCTGATAAACTTGGTTTAGAAACTGTTTTTATATTGCCTAACTAGGAGTGATAAATGTTTGAATTATTTAAAGATGTAATACTGGTATTAAATGATGAATATGGCATTAAGGTAGAAAACTGGACACTTTATTTTAATAATGGTTCATGGGTTTTTACTGTCAATAAAAAAATTACACTTATAATACCGATATTAGAATTAGACGTAAATGAAATTGCAATAGATATTGTAGTAGCAATGGAGGAATTAGAAAATGGATAACTTAACAACATTAGCTGACAAAACTGAATACAAAGAATGGTTATTAGAAAAGGCTAAAGAGGAATGTAAGAAATGTAAGTATGATTGTAAGTTGAAGAATGTTAAAAGTCATTGTTTAAATTATGAGGAGAAGAAAAATGAGTTTAGTAGACACACTTTTAAGTATGGACGATAGTGAAAATGTCGATGAACATAAAACTATTATTAAAGCACCATTTGGTTGGTTAGGTGGTAAAGCATTTATGTGTGACCAAATAAATGAGATAATGCCTTTAAGGAAAATTTATGTTGAACCATTCGGTGGCAGTGGTATAACATTGCTTAAACGTAGACAAAGTGATATAGAAGTTTTTAATGACCGCAATTCCGGTATTACTGATTTTTATCTTACAATACAAGATGACCCACAATATATCATTGATGGTATTAATGATATGATTTATAGTAAAGAATTATTTTACTACTACAAAAATAATTGGCAAACCATAACTGATAGGAAACAACGTGCATTGATATGGTATTATGTTATACGTACTAGCTGGGGCGGTAAAGGATTATACTTTGGCTTAGAAAAGACTAAAAACGTAACTAATCGTTTATATACAAATCTAAAGTATTTCGCAGAAATTAATAAACGGTTGCGTAATGTCATAATTGAAAATCACGATTATAAGTCATTACTTAAATATTATGATTCGCCGGATACAGTATTTTACCTTGACCCACCATATACCGGTTGTGATAATCATTATGAATACCAAATAAATCACACTGAATTTTTAGAGCTAGTTTTTAGTTTATCCGGATATGTGTTAGTTAGTAATTTTGAATCAACAGAATACTTAGCTTGTGATTGGAATGAAACTATAATGGTTAAGCAACGTTACTCAATGCATAAAGAAGGTAAAAATAATAACGATAGAGTAGAAATGCTCTATATTAAGGAATCTAACAGTTAATAAAAAGGAGACTAGATAATGTCTGAATTTAAAAAATTTAAAAAAGAGTGTAAAAGATTAATTAAAGTATTCGGCTTAAGTGATTGGTCTGTTAAATACTCATATTTAAAAATGGATGTAAATGGTAGGGCTACATTTAATAATGATCATTTATGGTGTGAATTAAAATTATCTAAAACACCATGTAATAATTATAAAGGTGCTATATGGACTGCTAGACATGAAGTAGGTCATATTTTATTTGCTGAAATTTCAGAATATGCCTATACTGGTGCATCTGAAAGAATTATCGATTTAGAGTGTGAAAGATTTGCTAATAGGTTTGCTAACGGTTTGGAGGTGAAATAATGTATTGTGCAGTATATCATGATAATAAGAAATTATGTCTGTTAGCATTAGACCAATCATACACGCCGGATAAAACCATAATGCCGGTATTGATTCCGTTCAATGAAATGTTTACATCTAACTTATGTGAGTGGTATGAGAAACACGTTCACGATGAACACAAAATACAGATAATTACTTATGACTTCTTATATGTATATCAAGGAATAGCTAATCATATTGAAGTACCATATCACTATATATTCAATAATTTATTTGTTGATGTCTATAGCGTATGTCATTTAATAAATAGGCGTACTAAAATTATGAGTGAATATAACAGGATTAGACCTCCCAAAAGTCTAACAATGCTGTTTAATTATTTCCAAATGAATAAAGTATTATATGATACTAAAAAGGATTTAGCTAAAAACACGCTTAAAATTAGTCAGTGTTATATTAAAACAATTACAATGAATATGGTATAGCAATAGCTAAAAGGGATATTATGAAAGAACAGTTATCTAAAATATTATGGGATAAGAGTATTAGTATTAATAGAATAGTTGATGTAATGGGTATTCATCGTCATACTGCTCACAGAATGTTAGAAAACCCTGAACAAGTATCATTAGAATTATTTATAGATACAATACTGAGATTAGGAATTGAGTTTGAAGTTAAAAATGGTAAGTTTATCTTATCAGCTAAAAATAAGGATTTATTATGAGAGAAGGTGAAATAATGTATAAAGATTACGGTAATTGTAGTAGTGAACAAGAGATAATAGATAATGATAAAATGGTAACAGAGGCTAGTGGAGGTAAAAAAGCAGACGGTGGTAAGATTCGGTGGAGCTTGCTCTTGTGGGATTCGCTAATACCGGTAGTACGAGTGCTTATGTTTGGTGCTAGTAAATACGGTGAAGAGAATTGGCAAAAAGTATCATCGAGACGTTATCGGGATGCATTATTGCGTCATATTTTAACAGATGAAGAAATTGATAGTGAAACTGGTGAGCCACATTATGCTCATGCTATATGTTGTCTATTGTTTCTATTATGGTTAAAAAAGCATACCGGCAACAGGAGCTGATTACCGGTATGAGAAAACTTACGTTTTTACTATTTTTTAGCAATTCGTTTACGTGGCGTTTTAACCTGTGGTGTTTTCACCTCCGGAAAATCCCATTTTTCCGGTACTTCATCTAGCAGAATATCAGTATTACAGACTATATCTCTGATGATATTCATACGTTTTCTAAACTGACATTTAAGGCAACGTCCTACACCGTCATAATATTCCAATGTTTCTTTAAACTGTTGGATTATCATTGTACGGTGTTTAAGTAAGAATTGGTTGTGATATAATAGTTTCCTATAATCACATACCAATTCTTCTTCTGTTTTATAACGACACCTTAAATGTGCGAATGAAAGGTGTGGAAATAAATACCTTTTATACAGTACTTGCTCCATACTCATTTTTCCGAATCTCGATGTATCAACATCTTTACTTACTCTTAACATAAAAACCTCCTTTGTTAGGTACTTTATTATTCACCGAATGCATCATATACAATATATGATTCAAATTCACAACGACAATCTATTGGTATTTGACTTGCCATATCAGGGTAAATATCATAAAAATAATTATCTAATAATTTATAACTGTTTCCAAGATTACTGACGAATGTATTTTTAATAATGTTATAAGATATAGGGAAATTATTTAAATCCCATACTCTAGTTGATGCCGGTATTGTACTTTCAACAATTATACTATAAGGTGTATCTGTAGTATAACTATATTCATAATCATCACCACTTTCATACCCATCTGAAGCAGTACCACTAGGCTTAAAACCGTAGTTAGTGTAATTATATTTAGTTATTGTGACTTTAGTTAATATCTTAACACTTTTAGGCATCATTGGGAAATAAACTTTAGGGTCTTTATATTTACAACCACCTAAACCAAATGTAGTAGTACCGGTTCTAACATAAGTAGCTTCTGATATTATACCACCACTTTTTAAAAAACTACGGAAATAATTATAACCTTGAAAGTAATCATCTGTTGCATTAAATAAATTAGCATCAATAACTGATAGGTTCACATCTCTTATATATTTAATATCTATATTATTAAATTGCGAACCATCCCACTTATAATAATAACCCCATATTTCACATTTACCTGCTGGGAATGGGTTAGGTGCATGAAATACTTTTGCGTAATCACAAGGTGTCTTTGTATTATTTTGTAAAAAAATATATTTATGAGCACCAGATAATGTTGTATCAGGATTTGCAATCCAGTAAGCTAAATCATCTTTACTAATTATATAATCATTATATAATCCATCATAAGAGCTTGTAATTAAGTTAATATCTGGTATCAAATTATTTGTTAATTCTGGCATAATCATTTTATAAATTAAACCAGAATTTACTTCATTATCTGAACTCAAATATAAACAACTTGAATTTGTAGGTAATACCTTTTTTAAAAATTCTACTTCATGAAAAGTTTTATCTTTAGTATCTATATATGGACCACTGTAATACATTATACACCACTATATAATTTATATGTTAAAGTTTCTTCAGGATAAAGGAAGGGTACAGTTATAATATCATCTTTCCAATAATAAAATCTTTCAATACCACCTTCCACATCCATAAATTTCCAAGAACCATCAATATATTGATATTGTTTTTCAGAATATCTACCTTCATAAAATTTATTCTGGTCAGCACCTAAATATTCATCATGATATATATTTTTATATTCAACATATGCTCTAGCACCTAAATAAACAGTTTCATTTATTTCTGAACAAATCCATATGTTATCATCTTCATAAGCTAAAAATAAATTATCATTATTATCTTTAATTGCAGGTAATGGTATACCATAAATATCTTCATATAAGACATAATATGTTTTATTTAAATCATAAGCTGTATCACTATGATTATATAATACATAATTACGATTAGGTTTAACAATACTCATATCAAACCAATATGTATCTTTATTAACTATAAAATAATCTTCATTATTTATATTAAAATATCTATTTAAACCTAATATAATTTTATGCACACCAATATTATCACCGCTTAATATTTTTATATAGCAAGGTCTAATATCAAGATTAAGATAATTATAAGTTTCACCAACAACGCATTGTGAATCAATAAAACAATCAACTTCTTTATCATCTATTTTTGCCTTAGAATAACCACTCTGATTAAACTCTATTAGTTCAGCAGTACCTTTTTTTAATCCATTAAAATAATTTAAGTAATCATCATACATATAGATATTAAATTGTTTATTATCATTTAATTTTGTTATGGTTTCTTGTATAGATGATTGTGTATCAATAAAATTAGCAATACCATTAATACCATAATTATCAGTATCAACGTATTCATATTTACCTTCATAAAAAACTATATATTCTGAATCTGCAGTTTCTTTCTGTTCATATTTACAAGTAAAATTATAAAAATCTATTTTAATTTTTATTGAGTATACTTTAAAATCATAATTTTCACCATAATCCGGCATATCAAATAATTCATCCTCATAAACATAATTTTCAGATAATTTATCAATGTCATTAGTATATGTATGCGTATAAGTATCGAAATACTCTTGACCAGTAGGTACATAAATAAAACGTATTCTACATTTAAATGTACCATTTATTTTATAATCTGTTGCTAACCCTTTTACAAGTGTATTAAATGCAAAATAATTATTATTTTTATAATATGAAGCATTTATTATTAAGTAAGATTCTATAATTTTATTAGTACCCAAATATGATGAACCAATATCTTTATAAATATCTAAAGCATCATTTTTATCAATATCGGCATTTTGATAAAAATCATCTATTGAATAATCATTTTCTAAAACAGCATTGGTGTTATTATATTCAAAACCTTTCCAAAAATCTGGATAGTAACTTCTTGTTTCTTTATCATATAAGTGTTCTCTAACTAAAGCTAAATTATCTGTTAATCCATATGTCTGTATAAAAATTTCAGATTTTAATTTACTCTGGTCTAACAAATAACCGTTTAATTTAGAACCAGAATAATAGTAAGATATTTGTTTATCACCGAGATTTGGGGAATATTTTTGAAAAAGTGTAATAGGCAAATAAAATGCCATAAAACTTTTTAATTGCTCAACACTCAATATATCTTTAAATGTAATAAGGCTATAATCTTCACCACCTCTAAAAATATCAATACTAAATTGATCACCAATAAATCTTTTAAAAAGATCAATTTTTTTATTAGGAAAGCAATGATTAAATATCCATGGTTCTGTAAACCCAATAAGAACTAAATCATCTAGTATTTTTCCTAATGCATGCATATCAGCTCTGTAGCTTGCAATACCATTCATTCTTGTCGGGGCATTCTTCATACAATCTCACCTGTTGAATCAGTAATATCAGCATTGTCATCACGGCTGAATGCTAAATACTGTGTATCAATTTGGAAGTTAGAAAGCGTCTTTTTATCACTGTTTGTGTAATCCTCCAATGGTACTAAGAAACCACCTGGATTAAATAATACAGAGATTACATCATCTTTTCTTATTGTTGGTGTTAAGAAGTAACGATAACCTTTAGTAGTAATATATGCTTGATTATATTCATTGAAGTAAACACTATCAATATCATCATCGTCTCTCTGTAACTCTTTTTGAAAACCCTCGTAACCCATCTTTTCGGGGAACGCACATATGAAATTACAGCCTAAAATACTCTTACCAAATTTCTCAGTATATTGGTGTAATGGTTTCTCATGGATTATTTGTATCACAATCGCTTGTTGATAAACAGCTATAACCGTTGCTTTAATATTTGATTTCTGTTGCATAAATTGATAGAATACTTGTACACCTTCTTCCGGTACTAGAGCAGGTAAAAAATCACGTGTAACATAATCTTTATCTGGTAAATCATTCCGTGCATCTTCTAAACGAATAAAATCATTATCTAATGCTGTAAGTGTATATGAACCATCGAACCCCGATGAGTCTATAAATCCCGCTCCACCAGTAATACTGCGTCCGGTGAATAACTGTAGTTTCGTAGAGAACTGTTTAATATCAAAATCGAATTCAGTTATAATACCGGAATTGACACCGATTTCAGGCATATCTGCCGTCACACGGTCATAGAGATACATATTCATTCCGTTTAGAAAACAACGTAAATATACATTCTCCCAGACATTGCTTCGTTTATCAAGATAATATGTAATTGCACGTTTAATACCGCCTTCAGCATGATACATTGGGAAATCCATATTTGAATGTATTTCACCGAATAAAGCTATATTATTACTTGCCTCATAATACTCATTTATATGATTAGGGTATTCAGTTTCACTCCAAGTACCTTTAAGTACTGTAGCTAAATCTTTACTGCGACTTGTCTTCCAAGATACACTTCCAATCTCTAATTGACTCTTATCTAGTGTAAGTGAATTAGTAATATCCGGCTTACTTGTAGCATCTTTAAGCATAAAAACACCACCGTAAATAGTATATTCTAAACAAGCCTGTCGGCAAATGTCTTTAATTACAGCACCTACAATTACATCATCAGGATAATATAAACCGATAGGGAAATTCTCATGTAATAAATGTAATGCCGTATAATTACTTGTATTAAATGATAGCTCTGTATAATTCTCAATTATATATTTAATTATATCTATTACATTCGGTCCTACACTACTTGATACACTGCACCAAACAGACTCAATACCTTCCCTTGTAATTGTCGTTTGCGGGCTTAACTGTATACTGTACTCACTGGTTAATTGTAAATTCATGCTATTATCAAAGACGTTTAAAACACTGTTTGATGGTAATACCGATATTATAGTCTCACGCTCATAATTGATAAAATTGATTTTAGCATTATCTGCTGTTGACCATTGTTCAGCATAATCATTATACATATCACCAGTTTTCTGTAAAGGATATTTCCCATAAACACCCACTATTTGACCATTTGTATTGTCTAATAAAACTGGTTCGCCGTAGGCATTATGAGGTGCTTTATCAATAGTAACTTTACCTGTTGTTGAATCATAAGATGAACATTTACATATATAGCGGAAAGATTCTTTTTTCTTTTCAGGTATAATACTAGTATCTAGTCCACTACCTTCGCTCACTAAAAACGTAGATTGTAAGAATACTTCTTCATCCATGTAACTAGGGCGTTCATCAGATATAAAAATATCATATTCAAGCGTAACTAAAATACGTAAATAGTTACCATCCATATTTTCAAGACCTGGTAATGTCCAAAAAGTGTTATTAGATTGTTTATCTTTATCAACTGTTTGTCTTGATGTAATACCTGCCATACCATAAGAATCATTTACAAAAGTACAGTGGAATAATCTACTATTTTTAAAATAACCTTTTACAACAATATTATCAACTATTAAAGAATAACCTATAGGTACTGTAACATTATTGACAACATGTTCACGCATATCTATAGGAATATCAATATTAATATAGAAAAAGTTATTATGTTCGACAAAGTTTAAGCGGTCTCTGCGTCTCTTACCATGACTTTTACAATAGAGTGGTGAAACCATCATTAGACCGTCTAAATCATCACGTACATGAACGCCAGGCATGTCGCCAAAAACAATCGGTCCCGGAATCAACCCCTCCAATGCGTAAGGTAAGATGTTAAATTGAACAATCCTAGTATTCTCATCCCATTTAAAAGGTGTTTCAATTCTGCCACTAAAAACTAATACTCTGTCATCCCATGTTAAATCTTCAAATATAACAAATGCATTTGCTTCACACATCATTAGATTTTTAGTCTGAATTATTTCACGTAATGAACTATCATAATCAACAATATTTACAGGTAATGAACCGGTTTGTCCTGAACTATTTAAAAGCTCTAGTGCTTTACTACCAATTTTTAAACCTTTCTTAGCATTAAATAATGGCAATGTAGAATATCGGTATTCTGTTCCATTGATAAAGAATTGTATTAACAGTGTTAAAGATACACCATCAATACTATCAATTTTATTTTGTGCATCAGTTGTTAAAGGGTAAGGCATTAGATTATCTCCAATTTAATTTTAAAACTATAATACTCACCTATCACATCTGCTGAACCTTCTAAATTATTATCACGTATATATGCTTGATGACCGACATTGCTCCAATCAATAAAAAGTATTTGCTCATGATTATATAAAGCTATAAATTCACGTAATCTATCATAATGCGAACGAGGCACTTCAGTAAATTCAAGTTTAAGCATACGTTTATCATCTAAATGTTTAAAAGCATGAATGTTATATTCATAATCTTTAATATATTTAACAGTTGCGAAATAATCATCTGCGTCCTTAAACTCAGGGTTTTTAACAATTACAAGTAAATCATTTTTCTGAAATGTTATCATAGCATTTTACCTTCAAATATAAGTGTGAAACCATAATCATCACAAGTGTCTTCAAATACCGTTTTAACGGATAATTGATTTGTCAAATACCCTAAAAACTCATTATCATATTGGTCTGTGAATAAAACTCTTAAACCTCTACTAGCATTATAAAAATCAATTATATACTGTTTATCTGTTACAGCAGAAAAGTCCATAATAATTTTATCATCATATAAATCCCGTTTAATATAAATATGTTCCTGTGTAATAATACTTGTTTGTAAAGTATGTTTATCTTTAAACTCTGGTAATTTAATATCAATATTAACAGACGCATCACTATATAATTCAATATGTATATGATCGTTGATTACGGTTGGACATGTATCTAGCGTATTCAATGTTGCACTAACATAATCACTAATATTAATCCCCGAATCGATGGCTCTATTTGCTTCTATCTCACGACTGAGAATTACAGCAAATAAACTAGCCTCACTAAGCGTTTTTCCGGCTGTTGCAATCACGGTATTGAGTATTTTCATAGCTTCAATTACAGTGCCACCGAATGCATCGACAGCATCAACTGCATTAACTGCTTCTGTAAGTGATGTGTATGTTTCTTTACCTACTTCTTCTAATACTGTGATTGCTTCTGTCATATTTTCTGTATAAATATTACCAAGCAGAATGCCGGAGACAGTATCTACAGCCCACAAGTACTCACCCACATTTTGAGTGTGTACTGTGGAGTTAGTCCAATTCATTATTACTTCATCTAATAAGCTAGTAGCTTCACTTAAAGATTTATGTGCTAGAGATTGGTTTGCATTGGTTTCATCTAATACTGACATTGATTCCCATAATGGGTTCTTATCAATATCTGATGCATCCATGCTTTCTTCTAAACTTACTGTAAATATTGCCATATCAATTACGCCTGACTAACTGTTACTGTATAATAGACTCTAACCACATCTGTACTTACAACAGATATAGCGGCACTAAAAGCTTTTTCACACCATAATGTACCACTTGTACCTGTAGCTACAGACCCAATAAATGCACCATAGATACTTTCAGTTGCACTCATTGTAAATTCTGCGGCAGTGCTATTTGTAATACTGCCTCCGCTCGATGCTCCAGTAACCCATGCTTTTCTGTTACCTGCATAATTAGCTGATTCAGTCCAGCCTGCATGCGATGCTAATGTATCAGCTACAGCAAATGTCGGTGAGTTGTTTACCAATCCAATATACCAGTTTGATATTTTACTGTCACTGTAAAACATTACATCCAACAGTTTGGCAAACCCTTCTGTTACTATAATATTTTTACCTTCTCTACTCTCGATTACCTTTCCGTCTCTTACAACTTCAAGCCTCATTTTACCTTCAATCTTAAACCTCATTATATACCTCCTTTAAGCATAAACTAATGGTGGTTGTTCAAACATTATTTTCTGTACTGAACGAGCCAATACAGCTTCATCTAATTGTACATTTACATTTACACTCCTTTGGTCATCAATCTTGATATTAACATTTTTATCAATTTGTGTTGTATCTGGTCTAGGTGCATTTACACCTGTTGAGAAATTCTCTTTAAACACCTGAGTTTTATTCTCAATTTTTACTGGTTCACCTTTTAAAAATTTCTCAGCATTACCTTGATTATTTATATTCTGTCTTAGAATATTAGTTGCTTTTTGTATACTCTCATTTATAGCATTATTTTCAGCACTACTTTTTATTTGTAATTTTTCAATAACATTGCTATAATTAATAGTTAATGAATCAAGGTCTTTAAGTGCTTTTAATAAATCAGCATTTATATCATTCGTTTTTTCCAACTCTTTAAAATTATCTTTTAATACTTCCCTTGTCATAGGGTCTTTTGCTTTTTCTTGTAATGCTTTGATTGCTTCAACATTATTTACTAATGCCTTAGCAATTAAATCGCCATTTTCTACTTGACTTAAACCTAATTTTGAAATATCAAGTCTATCAAACCAATCTGACAAACCCATAAAATTAGGTGTCAATGCTGATTTTTCAACATAGTTAGCAATATTCTGTGTATTCTGATTTGTTACTTCTTTAGAAGATATTTTCTGTTCCTCAGTAACTTTAGCTTGCTTAGTTTTTATTTTACTTAATTTTAATTCAGCTAATATCTGTTGCTGTACTGATGTACGTATTTGAGCTAGTCTAATAATTAACTCACTCTTTTCTAAATTAACAACAATCTCCAATGCTTTTTCTTTAAATAGTGTAAGGTCTTTTCCGGATAAAACATCTTTAGCTTGCTTAATAATATCTCGTAGTTTACTAGCATCTTTACTGTTGTAAGCTTTATTAAACTTATCCTTAATTAAAAGTAGTTTAGCTTGTTTATCTTCTTCAGCCTTGACTTCAATTTTGAGTAAGTCCCTCTGCTGTTTAGTAAAATCTCTTAAATGTTGCTTAGTTTCTTTCCTGCTAGCTTCTAATCCCTTAACCGGCAATCCTGTTTTTTGTGCTAATGAAATTAGTTTATCGTAATTTTTAAGATTATAATTTATTTCTTCAAGTTTTACCTTGTAATCTTCTGCTTTTTTAATATCGAGATTGTTTTGTTTATTATTTTTTATCTCATTATATGATTTACTGACCAGTGCATTAAATTCTCTATATTTAGCAATAGTTTCATTAAGTTTAAGTCCTTCATAAATAGCAGGTACTTTTTTTGTATCAAATAGCTTACGTTTAGCAATCTCTGTTTTTAGTTTTTTACGTTTCTCAGCTAAATCTTTCAACGAAGCATCTAGTGTTGTTTTAACAACTTGAATTTCTCTCTGTATCTGACCGACATTAGCACCAGATTTAATTTTACGTTTATTTAACGATGTAATTCTTTTATCGGCACGTAACTGTATCTTAGTTTCTTCATCACCTAATTTATATAATTGTTTTCTTACATCAGCTAAAGAACGTTTATTTACAATTAGTTTAATACTGTACTGTATGGAATTATATGCACTTGTAATCCTCTCTATAAAATTACGCTTGAGTTCTCTTAATTTTTCATTTAATTTCTCAATCTGACTCTTGCTTTTAGTAATAAATTTAGCGATTACTTTAGATGCACTATCAAATGTTTTATTTATAATAGCTAGTGCTTTCTTATTTGCTTTAGCTATATTCTTAGAATAAGTTTTGAAATCAACGTTATGAGTTAATCTCAGTATTCTATCATTTAATTCATTAATTGTACCTGAGAATGATTTACGTATTTCTTCTGCTGATTTAGTTCCTGCATTTGCTAATCTTTCCATATTGAGTTCAGCTTGGTCTTTAAACTTCTGAAACTCTCTAACAGAATCTTCACGCATTTTTCTTACACGACCAGATACAACATCTAACTGTTCAACGAGTTTTTGTAAACTATAAATAATACCTAATATTACAGCACCAATAATTGATTGTATTATTGCCGCCTTAATAGTTGCACCTAATGCTCTAACAGAAAAGATTAAACCTTTAATGGCTAAACGCCCTTTTCTAGCTACAGCACTCATTGTTGAACCAAAATTAACGAATGCCATCTTAGCTGAAACTAAACGTGCTTTTAAACCACTCGTAATATTATTATAACCTACTCTTAATTTACGTGTTAGTAAATAAGTAGTACTTAATCTTGTAGCCATTCCTGCTTGAACTGCTTTTTGAGACTTATTTGACGTATCAGTAGCTAGAGCTAATTTTTTCTCATAAGCAACCATTAATTCTTGATATCTTGTAGTACTACGTATTGTATCACGCATATGTAAAAATGCTCCACCTATTTTACTAAGAGCATAATACGTACCACCAATTATTAAGAAGTATTTACCTAAAATAAATGCAGATTTAACTAATGGCTGAATAGAACGTTGCATTCCAACTACAGCATCAATAAATGGCTGTGTAAATGCTTGTTCAAAACTTCTACGTAATGATTCAACAGCCTTATCAAATTCCTTAGCCTGTGTTTTCATTGGGTTATCACGGACTTTAAGATAATTCTCAAGGGCATCTTTACCTGCATTTATTGCTTCTGAATATTCTTTAAAAGCATTAGCACTCACTGACATAAATGCTGTGATTGAACGTTGACGCCCCAGTGCTTTTGCTAATCCGGCAGAATTGTCAGCATAGTACTCATTTAATTTCTTCAATACTTCGCTTAACCCTTCGACCTTAATAGCCTGTTCACCGGATGCCCAACCTAATGCTTCGTAAGTTTTCTGTAATGTAGAACTAGGTTTAAGTAATGATATAAATAATGAGCGTATTTGAGTACCTGCTTTACTAGCAGAAAGACCTTTAATCGTAAACGTTGCAAACAGTGCGTTTACTTCATCAAGACTAATACCAAGATTCTTTGCAACTGGTAATATAGAACCCATTATATTTTTAAGTTCTTTCATACGTACTTTACCTAACTGAATAGTACGGTGAAATTTAGACATAATTAAATCTGTATTTCCTACTTCTTTACCATAGTTATTGTAAGTAGCAGCAACAAGTTCAACGACATCTGACAATTCTGTTTTTAGTGCGATAGCACCTTTTATCATATCTTCCATTATTGCAAGTGAAGTATTTGCTTTAGCATATCTTAATGATATTAATTGATAAACAGATTCAGCTATTTCACCTTTAACAATACCAAATGCTTTAGATAATCTCAGTATTCCAGACTTCAATTTATCTATATTTGCGTCGCCACCGGCAACAACAAATATTTCTGCAAGTGCTTTTCCGAAATCATTTAAGTCTTTAACAGACTGTCTTATATAAACTGATAATCTTGTAAAAATCTTATAAACTGCCATATGTAATAGAATACGGGTATTAGATATACTACCATTTATGTGTTTATTAAAGGCTGTAAGCTGTTTATTAGCTTTACTTATATTCTTATTTGCATTAACAAATGTATCAAGCCCTGATGACCTACGTAAATTACCTAAACTATTTACAGTATTATTTACTTCTTTTGTAAAGAAACCTAATGAGCGTTTAAGAGCCTTAAGTTTCTTATCGAGGTCGAAACCCTTAAAAGCATTATTAAGTGTCTTAGCAAAATTATTTGCTGCATCTTTTGACAACTTTAATGCATCATTTAACTTACCTGAATTATTCGCAATATTTAAAAATTTACGTGCAATAACAGTCATACTTGCTTCACTACCTTCAAGTTTAGTTAATAGCCTACCAAACATCGTAGCTAAACCTTTAATAGGTGCTTTATTTGCCACTACTGTATCTATTAAACTCGCAAATGAGCGTACAAGCATTCTTGTTGAAATACGCATTGTAGCATTATTAGTTTTAACTTTTTCAGTATAATCATCCATCTTGCTAGTCATAGATTCAAAGGACTTAGCTAATCCCGATATTGCAGGTGTCGCCGAAGTAAAAGATTCTTTAAGTGTGTCAATATTAACAGCACTAAAAGTTTGCTTAACACTTTCTAAACCTTTATTAAGTGTTTCAAGATTTTTAACTAATTGTTCTACACCGCTATTAAACGATGAAAAATCACTCTGTATTTCAACTGACATTTAAACACCTCTTAAATATGAACCGGTAATTTTACGATATAATCTACCCAGTTTCTGTTCAAAACTTTTCTTATTGCTTTTAATATAATCTAACATTTCTTCTCTCCCATGAGCCAATGCATGTTGTTCGATTTCCCAGAAATTCATTTGGAAAACTTTAATACCAAAATGAAAGAAAAAGTCTTGGTCGTTTAAAGTTGTCCAAATGAGCCTATAAGCTTTTCTACCTGCTATCATACCTTCTGCAATACCTCTAAATTTATTTTTTCTATATTCACCAGTAAAAGTCATTAAACCTTTCTTAGAACCGCGTTTCCTGTTACTGTTAATATAGTTTTCTACCTCAGCTACATAATTTACTTTACCAGCAAGTGAGAGTAGTGATGCAATGGACATACCTGTATCAATCTTAGTATTCTCCATTACACCACTTATAAAATGTCTAACAGCCTCAGCATAAAACTCATTAGATAAATCACGAGTAACTTTTTGCATCTGACTCTTAACTTTATCTAATTTACCAAATTTAAACTTGAAGTTTATTGTTGACATTTATTAACTCCATTTCCTCATGTTGCCTAATTTCTTCATATGCGAGGAACTTTGTTTGTGTCCAGAAATCAATATTATCCCAATTTAAAGGGCTAATAGCAAATCTCTCACATGAACGATAAACACTATACTCAAATTTACGCCCACGTGGGATATGCCTTTTTATGCCTTCTTGGACTGAGAAGCTAAAAAACGTTCTCTAGCCTCTTTATATTTTCTGTCATCAAGTGAGTTTGCAACTAAAACAATATTAACAATCATATTGATTTCAGCCATACTTAAACCTGACTCCTGTAATTCATCTTCATAATTAGACCATGTTTCCGGTTTACTAATATCGATATTATCCCACTCAAGTCCATCAGTAGATTCAAGTGATTTAATAATCATATAATTCATTCGAGCCGTTGCATGTTCTTCGACTAACTGTTCATAGTCTTTACCCTTAATCATTTTCACGCTTCCGGTTTTGACATTTTTCTGTCTCTTCATTTCCGGTTCAGGGCATAGTTTATCAAACTCCGTAAAATCCAATACAGCTTCTGCTTTAAAAACTATATCACCTGTTTCACGAGGTATAACACAAATTTCTGCACTGGGTTTGTCAATCTTTTTTCCATTAATCTTCATAATAAGTTGCTCCTTAAATAGTGTGCAATCTCGGTATCATTATAATACCGAGATTGCAAGTTTTGTTACGGTATGTAACGTACTGCAGTAATATCTGTTACGTTACATTTTCCCGGAATTGAAATCTGACCAGAACCTACATCGTAGTCTCTGTTATCAGGTCTAAAATCAGTAAATGTAATACGTTCAGCTTCTGTACCATCATCACAATCCGGAACGAATTCAATGATAATATCTACTGCATATGGTTCACAAGCATCTGTTGATGTCGTAAGCCAAGTCGATGCCGCACCTGCTTTAGTTAGTGCTTCAGTTACAGTAACATCTTCTGAACCGGAAGAAATAATATTATCGAATTCTGCTTCGATAGTTACTTCAACAGGTTCTTCATCTGCCGCTCTAACAGAACCGAGTTTTCCACGGTTCTTGCGATACTCAAGAGGGTTCTTAACTGACCACGTTACATTACCTTCTCCTACTGTTACTACAATAGAATTAGGAGTAGTCGGCGTACCATCCTGAATTGTTATGGTTGCGTTTTTTAAATCTTTAGCCGCCATGATAATCCTCCTTATGGATTAAAAGTTTTTAAGCTTAGTGTGATAATGACCTTCAATATCAGACACTGTTAATTTATCGTTACCCTCTACAAATCCAAAATTTGCAACATCTAAACTGTGCTTATCAGAATTATTAAGTGTTAAACAGAAAAGATAGCTTTTATCATCTTCTGGTTTATTACCTAACTTGAATACTGATATTGAGTCAGTAAAGAGTTCTAAACCTTTTCCTTGCAATTCTTGATTACTGTAAAGATAATCCCTTTGTTGAATTGAATAAATTTGTAAATCTACTTCAATCTTAATATCCCAGTAATCTTTAGATAAGTTATGTAAATATGGTCCATCTATTTTCAATTCATACCAATTATCCCAATCAGATGTTTTTCTAATTTCACCTGATATATGTAAATGAGGTAATGAATTAAAATGTTTTGCTATTGAAGCAAATATCCATTTTGTTACGTTTGCCCTATCCATTTGTTACCGCCTTAAGATGTAGTATAAGAGCGATTTCCATTGCATAGTATTCTCTTCTGGCTACTTCATAAGTATCACCATTTTGAAGCCTAACAAGTTCCTCGCTCAATTTATCAAAATCTCTAAAAGGTATATCCCTTAAATCAATGAGAATACCGAGATTAGATTCCTCATACATACCATCGTAAACAAAGTTTTTATTAGATGCTAGATAAGTAATAGAATATTTTGCTTTCTGTAACATATTAATAGGCAATACTATTGCTTTATTAATAGGATACTCACGCAAGTTTTCTACCATTTCACCAGTATCTACATTAAGAGATGAGCTTGTACGGGCAATCCAAACGATTGGTTCGCCCATTTCAAACTTTAATCTATAAATAGATTCACTTAATTGTTGCTTTGCACGACTTGTAAACATGATTTTATCCTAACAGTATAGTTGCAAGTGAAGAATCAATTACTTTTGCACCCATAAGCATATCTATGGTAACGATATTTTCTTGTTCGTCCATATCATAACCTATAGTAGTACGCATTCCGATACCATCATAAACACCAACGGCTGAGTCAACACCTTTTGCCAAAGGTTTAGCAAGAGGACGAGAAACAACACCTATTGCATCAGCAATAAATGATGGGTTGTAAGAACCGGCAGGTCCAAGATTGATTATATCATTGTTAGCAACGGCATTATCTAATGGACGGTCAAGAAGCATGCTTCCACTGTCATAAGACATAACGCAATATACTGCACTAGCAATAGCTACAAGCTGACCTACGAGCGGATCATTTGTAAAACCATCAACAACGATTTCTTCTTCCCAACCTGCTACATAACCGGCTGTAAGATTTACTGCACCAGAATCTACAACACTGAAAGCAGAACCATCAGTAATAGCATCTTTAAGTGCTGTTGCGAGAGTAATCTCAGTAGTCGTTGCAGAATCAACTCTATATGGAAATGCTGATTCAGCAAATGTGATATAGCTTCCTACAGCAGCAGCAGCAGTCATAGTATCAACTGTAATTACAGTATCACCTATTGCATACCCTGCGGTTTCATTAACTGTTCCTGCAACTGTAGCAACAGATGATACCGGTATTGATGGGAATGCAGAACCACGAATGAGATCGGAAGAGCGTCGTGTAGGGAAAGAGTGTAGATCTCGGTGGTCGCCGTATCATTAAAAAAAAAAAAACAAACAAACAAGCCAGATCGGAAGAGCACAGAACTCCAGTCACACTGACACCACCGACACTCAGATGATCCACAGTATAGTCCGTATAGTAAACAG
>CALCCW010000230.1:0-2839 GCA_937900185.1 uncultured candidate division Zixibacteria bacterium
ACTCGTGGTCTACACTATTCTTTTTTTTTTTTTTTTCTTTATGTGTTTGTTTGTTTTTTTTTTTCAAGCAGAAGACGGCATACGAGATATATCAGTGTGACTGGAGTTCAGACGTGTGCTCTTCCGATCTCTCGGATAGGTTTAGCTTCTCCGGTACAGAATGGAGGAAAATTGTAATGAAGCATATAGCTTTTCTTAGACTCACCTTCAAGTTCGTCTAAGCGTTGTTCATCCATTTTGGTTCCAAGAGTAACAGCAACTAAAGATTGTGTTTGACCTCTTGTGAAAACAGCAGAACCATGAGCCCGAGGCAAGAAACCTGTTTCACAGGTAATTTGACGAATTTCATCAGGATTACGACCGTCTATACGTTTTTTATCATCTAAAATCATACGACGCATAGAGACCGAATCAAGATCATGAATGATAGTTTTAATATCACCTTTTGAATCTTCAAACTCTTCAGCGAGAGCTTCTACCATTTCGGTAGTCATTTCTTTTTTAGCAGCATTGCGGTCTTCTTTGACAGCAATTTGATTATATTCGTTCAGTTTATTACCAACTAGTTCAGTTACTTTCGCAGTAAGAGCATCTTCTATTGATATAGGAATATATTCAAATTTCTCTTTTTCGCATTGTGCTTTTAATTCTTCAATTTTCCCAATGATTATTTTGATGTGCTCATGTCCAAAGAGGAGAGCATCAATCAATTCATCTTCAGGGATTTCATAACCTCCACCTTCAACCATTGTAATAGCATCTTCAGAACCGGTTATAGTGATAGAGAGATCACTTTCTTCAAGCATTTCAAATGTTGGGTTGATAACAAACTGCCCATCAACACGACCGACTCGAACACCCGCGACAGTTTTAGCAAACGGCACATCAGAAACAGCAATTGCCGCTGATGAAGCATTTAAAGCAACGATATCAGTATCATTTTGTTGATCATGAGAAATAATAAAATTGATAACTTGAGTTTCACCTCTGAAATCAGCCGGAAATAACGGTCTGATAGTACGGTCAATAATTCTTGCTGAAAGAATTTCTTTTTCAGAAGGGCGTGCTTCACGTTTGAAAAATCCGCCCGGAATTTTTCCGGCAGCATAAGATTTTTCACGGTACTCAACAGTTAGTGGGAAGAAATCAAAACCAATTCTTGGTTCTTTTTGAGCACATATTGTACTAATGACCATAGAGTCACCATATTGAACAGTTGCGGCACCATTTGCCTGTTTTGCCAGTTTTCCGGTCTCAAAAATCATTTGGCGACCGCCAAGTTCAAATTCTACTTTGTAAGACATATATTTTTTCCTATTCCCTTAGCGACGGATACCTAGATTTTTAATGAGTTGACGATAACTTTCTAAATCTCTGTCTTTTAAATAATCCAATAAACGACGTCTTTTACCAACGAGTTTCAAAAGTCCCAAACGAGTATGGAAATCTTTTGTATGTTTTTTCATGTGTTCCGTTAAATAGTTAATACGGTTAGTTAGAATTGAAACTTGAACTTCCGGCGAACCGGTATCAGTTTCATGTAAACGGTACTCAGTGATGAGTTGAGCTTTTTGCTCTTTGTTCATCGCCATTTTGTTTCTCCTGTTTAAGAATATTCATTACATTTATTTTATCTTTTTTAATCTGTTCGACTAATAATTCGGTTGAATCAAACTTTTTGTTTTCACGAATAAAATGAGTTGGATATACGATAATATCTTCATCATAAATATCTTTGTCAAAGTCAAAAAGATTAGCTTCAACAGTAATCCGTTCCTGAGGATTAAAATGATTTTTCCCGATAAACATCATACCATTTTTATATTCATCACCGATTTCAGCCCAACAGGCATACACGCCTTCAACCGGTAAAAGTTTTCTCATGTCATAGCAGACATTTGCGGTAGGATACCCGAGTTTTCTTCCAAGTCCTAATCCGCGTTCAACTTTCCCATAGATAGCGTAATGATGTCCCAGCATTTTCAGAGCCTCTTGATAGTCATTTTTCAAGATAGCTTTTCGAATACGTGAGGATGAAACTACTTGGTCTTTATATAGCACCGGACCAACAACCTCAACATCAAAATTAAATTGTTTCCCAAGACTTTTTAATTCTTCAATATTCCCAGTTCGATTTTTTCCAAAGGCATGGTCATAACCGACAATTAACTTTTTTGCATGTAATGTTTTTACTAAGACAGATTCAACAAATTCAGATGCAGAGAGCGACTGCAATTTTTCAGAAAAATCCATAATTAAAACATTTCCATCAAAAAAATCAGGAATAAATTTTCTTTTTTCTTCAAGTGAAGTTAATAACAGGGGGATATGTTCGGGAGCAACCAAAACTTTGGGATGAGGATGAAACGTTACCAGTATCGCTTCAGAGTCTGCCTTTCGACTCTCACTCATTACCAATTTGAGAATTTCCTGATGCCCAATATGGATTCCGTCATAAGTTCCGATCGTAACAATCGTCTGCCGGTCTTTGTTCTCAGGATAATTTTCTATTCCTCTGATAAAATTTACACTCAATTTAATACTCGTATATAACTAAAAAGTTTTTGGTCAATTGTTTTATCAATAAGATTTGAGGGTACTTCTGCTTTACACACAGCTAAAACATTTCCGGTCAAATCTTTTATTGCTACTTTATCTCCGGTTTCATAGGAATCGTAAATAGTTTCGATATGTTCTTTTAAAATATTCTGCCCATGTAAAACAGAGTCAATATAACTATCATTTACAGCACATGATGCGTAATGTACTACCTCATTAAACTGTAAAAGTAAATCATCAATATTATTATTTGCAACAGTTTTTTCTATTTCAGAAAGTG
>CALCCW010000231.1:0-4298 GCA_937900185.1 uncultured candidate division Zixibacteria bacterium
TCAAGTTGAATCTTATGTTTTTTTTTTCAAGCAGAAGACGGCATACGAGATATATCAGTGTGACTGGAGTTCAGACGTGTGCTCTTCCGATCTAGAAATGGCAGTCAAAAAGAAAACTGCAAAGAAGAAAACCGCAAAGAAAAAAGTTGCGAAGAAGAAAGTAGCTAAGAAAAAAGTCGCTAAGAAGAAAGTAGCAAAGAAAAAAATCGCTAAGAAGAAAGTAGCTAAGAAGAAAGTAGCTAAGAAGAAAGTAGCTAAGAAAAAAGTCGCTAAGAAGAAATCAAAACGTAAACCAAATCCTGCTTTTATGCGTCCAATGACTTTATCAGATGCATTAGGTGCTGTAGTTGGTCCAAAACCGATACCTCGTACTGAAGTTACAAAAAAACTTTGGCTTTATATTAAAAAACACAAATTGCAAGATCCTAAAAATATGAGAGATATCAAACCGGATGAAAAACTTGCAAAAGTATTTGGCAGTAAAAGAACTATTAATATGTTCCAGATGACAAAACTTGTCTCAAAACATATGAAATAATTCTATTTTAAAAATATTTGTTTTTTAAGCAGGTTGGCTTTTGGTCAACCTGTTTTTTTGTACATAAACCACCCTGTATTCTTTGTATATTTTTGATGAGAAAATGAATTGACATAATGGCAACTATTGCTTTATTAGGGCAGTAATGAAAACTGCTTGGTTGTGAATCTGTTCACAAAAGTCAGAAAGCGAGGAAATCAATTGGCTGTAATAAAAGCATTTCGCGGACTTCATCCTAAAGAGGAATTTGCCTCGGTTGTAGCTGCTCCCCCTTATGATGTGTTAAGTTCTGATGAAGCTCGGGCTTTAGTCAAAAAAAATAAAATTTCATTTTTACGGGTTAATAAATCTGAAGTTGATTTTTCAGCTGAAGAATCTCAATACACCGACAAAGTGTATCTAAAAGGGAAAGAAAATCTACAAAGACTTATTAATGACGGGTTCATGATTCAAGATGAAAATGAATCATTTTATCTGTACCGTTTGACTATGAACGGCAAAAGCCAAACCGGTCTGGTTGCTTTGACCTCGGTTGATGAATACGACCGTGGATTGATAAAAAAACATGAACTGACTCGACCTGAAAAAGTCAATGACCGGGCAGATCATATTATGACTTTAGAGGCACAGGTTGGTCCTGTTTTTTCAATTTTTAAACAAAATGAACAGATAAAACAATTATTTCAAAAATTGACATCAGACTCGCCATATATAGATTTTACCGCTGATGATAATATTCGCCATGAATTGTGGATTATTGATTCACCTGAAAATGTTGCCGTTTTAATAGATTATTTTAAACAATTGGATGCACTTTATATTGCCGATGGACATCATCGTTCAGAAGCTGCCTCGGAAGTCTGCCGCAGAATGAAAGAGAGAAACAACAATCATACTGGTGAAGAAAATTATAATTATTTTCTCAATGTTATTTTTCCTGATGATGAGATGTATATAATGTCATACAACCGTGTAATTTCTGATTTACAAAATCTTGAAATATCTGAGATAATTGAAAAACTTACCGATTCATTTGAAATAGAAAAATCAGAAAATCCTGTTGACCCTACTGAAAATCATACTATTGGTATTTATCACAATCACACCTGGTATAAAGCAAAAATCAAGCAAGAGGGTTTTGATAGAGAAAATCCTGTTGAGTCTATAGATGCGGCAATTTTGACAAGAAATCTGCTTGCTCCGCTTTTTAAAATAAAAAATCTTCGCACTGATAACCGTATAAAATTTGTAGGCGGTGTTCGCGGAATAAAAGAGCTTGAAAAGTTAGTTGACAGCGGAAAACAGAAAATGGCGTTTGCTTTGTATCCAGTTTCTGTAAATCAACTATTGGCAGTCGCCGATGCAGGCGGAGTAATGCCTCCGAAATCTACTTGGTTTGAACCAAAACTTCGGAGTGGTATGGTCGTAAATTTATTGAGTAAATAATATTGAAAGGTTTAAATATGCTAATTCTAATATCTGATGCGTTTGATAAAAAATTGCCTGAACTCTTAAAAAAATATGGCGATGTCACCGATGATAAGTCCTGTCAGGCTGAGGCGGAAATTATTCTTATCAGAAGTAAAACAAAAGTAACCAAAGAGTATATTGATAATTGTCCGAATCTTAAACTGGTTATTCGCGGCGGTGTCGGACTGGATAATGTTGATTTAGTCTATGCCAAGCAAAAAGGGATACAAGTTTTTAACACTGCCGATGCTTCGGTGAACGCTGTTGCCGAACTTGCTTTTGCTATGATGATTGCTATGCCAAATAATATTGTTCGGGCAGACACAACAATGCGTGCCGGACAATGGGCAAAAAAAGAATTGAAGAGAACTGAACTAAACGGAAAGACCTTAGGTATTTTAGGTATGGGGCGTATAGGAACTGCTTTAGCTATGCGAGCCAAGGCATTTGGTATGCGGGTTATCTGCTGGCACCCTGATGTATTCTTTTCCGATTTTGCCGAAATTTATCAGTCAATGGATGACCTTTTAAAGGAGTCCGACTATATTTCGCTGCACATGCCTCTTTTAGATTCAACCCGCAAAATTATAAACAAAGATAAGTTTGCACTTTGTAAAGACGGTGTTTATTTTATCAATACCGGTCGCGGTGCCTGTGTAAATGAAGATGATGTTATCACAGCTCTCGACAGTGGTAAACTTGCCGGCTATGCGACCGATG
The DNA here is from genome assembly GCA_937900185.1 of uncultured candidate division Zixibacteria bacterium. Classification (GTDB taxonomy): domain Bacteria; phylum Zixibacteria; class MSB-5A5; order GN15; family FEB-12; genus QQUK01. The sequence goes on from CALCCW010000231.1 coordinate 2,729, forward strand.
TTTGGGCATCTGACCCGCCAAAGTCAACACCGTTGACTTCGCATCCCAAAACACTTTTATCTCCGCATATAGGTGCTTCGACAGTTGAAAATATGATACGTATCGGACAGGTTGTAAATATTTTAATAAATGATTATGTTAATAAGAAATAGTAACATTTAAATAAAGAGTTTTAATTATGTCAGATAGAATATATAATTTTTCCGCAGGTCCGGCGACCCTTCCGCTTGAAGTTTTAGAAATCGCCCAAAAAGAGTTTTTAAATTTTCATAATACCGGTATGTCGCTTATAGAATCTTCGCACCGTTCACCTGAATACGATGAAGTTCATCAAGCATGTATAAAGCTGTTTCGCAAAGTTCTGGGACTTGACGACAGTTTTCATGTTCTCTTTTTAGGCGGCGGAGCATCAACACAGTTTGCAATGATTCCGATGAATTTTTTAACAAAAGAAAAAACAGCAGCGTATGTCGATACCGGTGCTTGGGCAGGTAAAGCAATGAAAGAAGCAAACCATTTTGGAAATGTGCATCTTGCCGGTTCATCAAAAGATTCATCGTATGACCATGTTCCCATGCAGTTGGATATTCCGTCGGGTGCGGCTTATGTGCATCTTACCTCAAACAATACAATTTTTGGAACAGAATATCAGACTTTTCCTGACTGTGGTGATGTGCCGATGGTGTGCGATATGTCATCAGATATTGCATCACGGGTACATGATTTTTCAAAATTTGATTTAATCTATGCAGGAGCTCAAAAAAATCTTGGACCTGCCGGAGTAACAGTAGTTATTTTAAAAGATGAAATGCTTCAAAAAGCAAACGAAGGTTTGCCGACAATGTTTTCCTATCATACCCATGCGAAGAAACAGTCTTTGTTTAACACCCCTCCAGTTTTTCCAATTTATATAGTCAAATTAGTTTTGGAATGGATTTTGACTAACGGCGGAATCGCCGGTATTGAAAAAAATAATATTGTAAAAAAAGAACGTATTTATCAACTGATGGATTTATACCCTGATTATTTTAAAGGTACCGTAAAGACTGACAGCAGAAGCTGGATGAATATTACCATGCGTCTGCCTTCAGAAGACTTGGAAAAGAAATTTATCGCAGAAGCAAAAGCAAACGGTATGGCAGGTCTGAAAGGACATCGTGATGTCGGCGGTATTCGAGTTTCCACTTATAATGCGATGCCGAAAGAAGGTATAGAAAAACTGGCTCAGTTTATGGAATCGTTTAAAACGTCAAACCCGGTGTAAGGAATTAAAATAATAATCTTACAAGTCCCTTCGACTCCGCTCAGGGTGACTTGTAAGATTTTATCATTCAATAAGTCATGCTGAGCGAAGTCGAAGTATTACCTATTGAAAAGAAGTGTTATATATAACATCCCAATTTTAATAATATGGAGGTATTATTGACTAAGCAAATAACTAAAAACTGGTGGAATGAATTTTTCGCAGAGTTCCGTCCATTTTTTGCAAAAATATCACCCAAAGTCACCAATGCCGAAGTTAAGAGATCGGAAGAGCACACGTCTGAACTCCAGTCACACTGATATATCT
>CALCCW010000232.1:0-6151 GCA_937900185.1 uncultured candidate division Zixibacteria bacterium
TTGAAGAATGAGTAGAGGCAATTGATTGGTAGTGAGATTATTGAATAGAGGATGTATGTTAGAGATAATACTGGAGATCGTAGATTTTGTTGTATTAATCTTTTTTTTTTTTTTTCAAGCAGAAGACGGCATACGAGATATATCAGTGTGACTGGAGTTCAGACGTGTGCTCTTCCGATCTGTAGTATTTCCCGCCTCAATTGCTTTCAAAACATCATCTTCATCTCCCTTATACCTAATCTGAATTCTATTTGCAAGAGGTATATCAGTTTGAGAATCTTGAGAAACTTTAACTGTAATTTTTGAACCGATAGTACCGGTAATATTAAATTGTGAAACTTGGTCCATTACTAAAGCTGGGAATTTACTTTGATTAGTGCCGGATGTAGCTTCATCAGACCAGTTGGACCTTCCCGCAAAAGAAATTCTTCTTCTTCCTGAAATTTTAAGTCCGGCTGAACCTTCTCCGAATATTTTTTCCAATCTTTTTGGAAGTGCTACTTGTAAACCTAAGCCGGATCTTCTTTTCCTATTATCTTCTTTCACTATGGAATTGCTAAAATTCTCTGCAAGCTTTTTTATTAAAGATTTTTGAATACGTACCTGAGAATATTTATTAGCGTCTACCGAAATCGGAGTGAGAAAGAATTTTTCTCTTTTTATCCCATAATATTGAGTTTCGAATCGGATAGAATTCTCTTTAAAATTAGATAATTTAGGAAGTGGTTTATACCGTAACCAATTAGATAAAACAGGGAATGTTTTTGGATAAATAGCAACAGATATTTTATCTTCTACTGCTTCATAAGAAGAGATAAACGACGGCGGAGTTTCAAGTTTTGCCTGAAACCCTATTATTGCATGCGACAAAACAGCAGTCGAAAGGACAGCTATCACAATAAGAATAAACTGAATCAATATTTTATATTTTAAATTCACAACAAATCGTTATTTGTGTTCATTTTACTTTAATTATCTAACGTTCGATAGAATCTCCTTCTCTGAAATCACCTATTGAGATAACTTCATCTTCTAACGTGATGCCAAATGTATCAAACACTTTCTTTTTTAATATATCGGCTAATTCACGTATATCTTTTGATTTTGCAGTACCATCATTGATAATAATATTAGCATGTTTTTCAAACACTTTTGCACCGCCAACTGACATGTTTTTCGCACCTATTTCTTCTAATAAGCGACCGACAGGCAGTTTACCATATTTTTCTTTTGAATCAGGTATATTTTTAAAAAAACTGCCTGCACAATATTGCTTCACAGGATGTTTTGATGCTCGTATTGCTAATATTTCATCTATTTTTGTCTGTAATTCTTCTTTTCTGCCTTTTTGGAGACTTAGTTTTACAGAAAGAACAATTTCCTGAGTTTGTTTCAAATAAGAATCCCGATAGCCAAATCGGCAATAATCCGGTTTGACTTTTTTTAAGTTTCCAACACGATCCAACAAGATAATTTCAGTAAGAACATCTTTTATTTCCCCACCATACGCACCGGCATTGCCATATACTGCACCGCCGACCGAACCCCAAATACCTGCTGCAAATTCCATACCCTGTAAGCCATTTTCAGCAGCAAAACTGACAAGATGCATTAACTCTTCACCCGCACCGCATTCTATCTCGGTATCTCCGATTTTTTCAATTCCAGAGATATTTATTTTAATTACCAAGCCGTCATAACCTTTATCTGAAATCAAAAGGTTGGAACCGCCTCCAAAGATAAAAAAAGGTATCTTGTTTTGTGAGGCAGTAACAACAGCATGAACGGTTTCGTCAACTGTTTTAGTATCAATGAAATAGGCAGCAGCTCCCCCGGTGTGAAAACTTGAATATTCTGCCAACGGAATATCAAATCGTAATAATTCACCAAAAAGGTCAAGCATACTCTGCTTTGGCATATCAGCGTTAACTTCCAGTTGCTCAGGCGTTTCCATTATATTTAATATACTAATTCTTTAACTTATATGCAAGTAGTTCAGGAAAAGATTTCAGAAAACTAAGTTGCTCTCAGATAAAACCTTATACATCTATAAATGAAGAAATTTTCTAACTTTCTTTATTTTCTGTATTTTCGTCATTTTCTGCGTTTTTTGGGGCAGTTTCCTCTGTTTCTGATTTCTCAGATGTTTCCTCTTTTTTCTTTGTTTCATCAACATAGTTTAGACGAAGTTCATACAAAACATGCTCAATTAGTTTTGATTCCTCCTCAGTGAGGTTATTTTTCGTTTTTGTGTCAATCATCGTAAGCATATCTATTGTATTTTGAGCCATAAGTATATCCCGCTCTATTTTTGATGTCATCGGGTTCATAACTTTACCCATTTGCTGCATGGCAGCAGCTTGTAATGATAAGACCAACTGCATAAAATGAGGGTCATATTGTTGTTTTTCAGCTGTCATTTTAAGCTCCTCCAATTCCAACCGATTCTTTGTTTATATTTTTCATTAAGTATGTATGCAAATTCTGATGAGACGTGTCAAGTATCTTCTGATTTAGAAAGAGTTTTTCAAGCAGTTTTCTTGATTGTTCAAGAAGTTCTTTATCCTCACCTAAGCGAACATTTTGAAATCGTAATTCGCCGGATTGTCTCAAACCGAATAATTCCCCCGGTCCGCGAAGTTCTAAATCTGCTTCAGAAATTTTAAACCCGTCAGTTGTAGAAACAAAATATTCCAACCGTTGAGTTGCAATTTCAGTTAAAGGCGGGTGAGCAATAGCAACTAGCGTAGATTTTTTTTTGCCGCGTCCTATTCTTCCCCGCAACTGATGAAGTTGTGCCAACCCAAATCGTTCGGCATGTTCTATAACCATAATTGTTGCATTCGGATTATCAAGCCCAACTTCTATAACTGTTGTTGCCATAAGTATGTCGATAGTTCCCTCAAAAAACTTCTGAATAATATCATCACGTACTTTTGGTTTTATTTTCCCGTGAACCATCCCGACTGATATATTTTTAAAAGTAGTTGATGATAATCTTTTGTATGCATCTTCTACATTTTCAAGTTCTACCATTTCAGACTTTTCAATCAAAGGGTAGACAATATAGGTTTGTCCGCCTTTTTTGACATCATCTAAAATATATTGGTATACTTTTTCACGAACATCACCGGTACGCCACACAGTCTGAATCGGAAGCCGTCCTTTTGGGAGCGAATCTATTGTTGAAATATCTAAATCACCATAGAGAGTTAATGTTAAGGTTCTTGGAATAGGCGTAGCTGTCATAACCAGTAAATCAGGATTATCACCTTTGGCATACAGTCTGCTTCTTTGCTCAACACCAAAACGATGCTGTTCATCAATTATGACAAAACCCAACTGTTTGAATTTGATAGAATCATAAATTAATGCATGTGTCCCAAAAAGAATATCAACCTTTCCATCTTGACAAAGTTCAGCTGTTTTCTTTTTTTCCGCTGTCTTTTGTGAAGATGTCAGCAAACGTGATGAGACACCAAAACTATGAAGCGTTTCATTCCAATTTCTATAATGCTGTTCAGCTAAAATTTCTGTTGGAGCCATAAATGCTGTCTGTTGATTATTTTCAGAAGCAAACAAAGCAGCCAAAATTGCAACAACTGTTTTTCCACAACCGACATCTCCCTGCAGCATTCTGGACATAGGCGATTTCTTTTTCATATCCTCTATTATTTCGACAAGTGCGGATTCCTGACCTTTTGTCAGACTAAACGGAAGATTTGCTTTAAATTTTTCAAACGTTGCTGATACTGTGTTGTACGTATGTTTTTTTGTAATTGATTTCTTCCTGTCTTTTCTCAAAAAAACCATAAACTGAAAATGCAGAAGTTCATCAAAGGCAAGGCGTTTTCGACTTTGTTCTACTTCATCTCGGTTTTGAGGATAATGAATCGTTTTAAGAGCTTTATCAAGCGGAAGAAGGTGCGTACTTTTTATAACATCATCAGGAAGAAAATCATGGATTTTATCTGAAAGGTTTTCAAAGATGAAAGTTGTAATTCTTCGCATCATTTTGCTGTTCAGCCCTGCCTTAGATAGTTCAGCAGTCTGCGGATACACCGGAATAATGCGACCGGCATGAATCATTTTATCGGACTCATCTTCAAGCCTTTCCATATCGGGATGTACCATTTGGATACCAAAATATGAACCTACAAACCCTGAACAGGCGAATACTTGGTCTTTTTTAAAAAGTTTTTCCCAATACCTGATACCGTGAAACCATGTTAAAGTTATCGCTCCGGAATCATCTTGCAGAATTACTTCATATCTTTTTTTACGCCCATACAGTTTCCCATGTGATTTCACTCTGCCGATAATGGTGACATACGTATTCGGCGAAAGTTTTGCAATATCTGTTACCGATGTGCGGTCTAAATAGCTTCGAGGAAAAAAGAACAGAATATCTTTGACAGTTTCAATCCCTATTGAATTCAAAAACTGAGCCTTTTTGGGACCGACTCCTTTTACATATTGAAGCGGTGAATGTAATTTCAAATCTGCCATTATGTTAAGTAAATTTTAATTTTGTGAAAAAGTCAATCTCAAAATCTAAAATCCTTGTGAAACTTTTATCTCCCAAATTACGTAGTAAAGCCAAATAAGATAAAGGAGAAGAAAAAATGCGGTACTCTCACAAAAGTATATCATTTATTTTACTATGCTTAATCGTGCTTATGACATCATCGACAGCATTTGCCAAAAGAAATAACGACAGCGGACACAATGCTCATATTGGTTTTGACGGGATTACAATTGATAATATCAACATTGACTATGACGATGACAACCTTATTGTTACTAATACTGATGAAAAGTCATCATTTTCTATCGACAAGAAATATGAATTGTATATCAATGATAAACATATAAAAACAACTCCTGAGCAGCGAAAATTGACAAAAGAAATGTATAAGTCTATTGACCTTATTATCGAAGAAGCTAAAGATATGGGATGGGATGGTGCCAAGATTGGTGCAGAAAGTGCCAAACTGGGTCTTCATGCTATCCTTTGTGTGTTTAAGCTGCTATCGCCGGATTATGACTCTGATGATTTGGAAGCTGAGATTGAGCAAAAATCAAAAAAGATTGAAAAGAAAGCTGAAAAAATTGAACTCAGAGCTAATAATATTGAAGATATGGTGCGTGATTTAGAAGATATATCAGATAGAATGCGTGAAAATATTCCGGCATTAAAACAACTAAGCTGGTTTTAAAATACTAAGTTAATATAATGGACTCTTTTGGCAAAGCTTCTCTTACGGCAAGTGAAAGAGTTTCTTTTGAGAACGGTTTTTTGATAAATGATTTAATGCCTAAACGAATTGCTTCATTGACTCTTTCTGACTCGGCATAACCGGATACGATGATAGCCGCTTGAGTCGGATTATTCTCTATAATCCTCCTAAAAGTTTCAGTACCGTCAATAGCTTCAGGAATAATCATATCTAAAATTAGTAAATCAAAAGACTCTTCTTGTAACATCTCTAAAGCTGTTTCACCGGTTTCAGCTGTTTTCACTTGATAGCCTAATATTTCTAGAATTTTTTGAGTTACTTCTAAAATCATAAGATCATCATCTACAACTAATATTTTTTCATTACCGCCGATTATTTCTATCGGCTTTTCTTCAACAATATCTTCTCTGGAAATAGGGAAATAGAGAAAAAACTCTGTTCCTTCTCCAACATTACTTTTAACATCAACATATCCATTATGATCTTTTACAACCGATGCCACGATAGATAATCCGAGTCCTGAGCCTCTTTTTTTATCTGCTTTTTTTTTTTAATGATACGGCGACCACCGAGATCTACACTCTTTCCCTACACGACGCTCTTCCGATCTGTGACGTCCATGCCCACCAGCGCGCCTATCTGAATCGGTCCAGTGACCCCAAAGAACTCGTTGCCAACCACAAACTGACTGAAATCGATTGTTGTGGTGCCAGTTAGCCCGCCGGGTGAAACGATAGGTACTGCGTTTGCAGCGAGGGAGATCGGAAGAGCACACGTCTGAACTCCAGTCACACTGATATATCTCGTATGCCGTCTTCTGCTTGAAAAAAAAAAACACCCACCACACCCCCCCCCCCCCCCTCCCCGCCCCTGCTATGACACTCACACCCTGAATCACACTAGTAGCAGTG
>CALCCW010000233.1:0-6151 GCA_937900185.1 uncultured candidate division Zixibacteria bacterium
AGAAGTTTTTCTTTTAAAAATTTTGTTTGTGTGTTTGTGGTATCTTTTGTTTTTTTTTTAATGATACGGCGACCACCGAGATCTACACTCTTTCCCTACACGACGCTCTTCCGATCTCCGCCTTCACCCACTTTACCATGGCATTGAACGCAGTTTCTGATAAACAGTTCTTTACCTTTTACAATTTCAGTAGGCTCAGTAAAAGCGATATAAGTGGTTGTATCGCTCTCTCTGGTTTCTTCTATAAATACCGCATCGCCGGCACCTAATAGTAACATCCTGGGAGTAATATCACCTCCCGGTTTATAAAAAGGTGAGTGATAGCTGTTTAGTATTCCAAGAGTTTTCGAATCAGATGCAGCAACACGAACATAATTTGGATTCATTTCTTTCAAATATTGGTCAGATTGTAAATAGCCGACCTTAAAAACATGGAAATAGAGCATGTATAAAACAGCCCATCCGATAGTGAAATAAAACAACCATAACCACCAAGTAGGGAGGTCATTGTCCAACTCTCTTATTCCATCATAGTCGTGGTCTAATAATTTATCTTTTTCTTTTTCAGACATCTATTGAATCTCCATAAGTCATATCGTTATCAAGTGGTATATTTTCCATTTCGGCAATTACATCTTTATCTAACATCAAAGCCCATAAGACAACCATTATAAAAACTACAAAAAATATTATCAGAGAAATTATCGGATAGATTTCTACACCGACTAAGGATTGTAATGTTTCTTTTATCATAATAATGCACCTTAATTTCCGGTTTGAGAATTAACTTTAATGTCAGTACCCATTCTTTGTAGGTATGCTATTAAAGCAATAATTTCTTTGTCGCCCGTTACAGAAATTTTAGATTCTTTTAAGTTGGCGACAATTTTTTCAGCTTGTATAACCATGTCTTTGATACACTGCTTGTCATAATCTTTTGGATATGGAACTCCTAAAGTTGTCATCGCTCTGATTTTTGCGGGCATATCATTTATGTCGTAAGTATCTTCAGCAAGCCACGGATACGGCGGCATAATAGACCCCGGTGACATTTTTTCAGGTGAAATCATATGGTCAAAATGCCACGCATCGGGATATTTACCGCCAATACGAGCAAGATCCGGACCTGTACGTTTTGAGCCCCATTGGAACGGATGGTCATAAACGAATTCGCCTGCTTTTGAATATTCGCCATATCGTTCAGTTTCAGAACGGAATGGACGAATCATTTGTGAGTGACAGTTGTAACAACCTTCTGCGACATAAATATCTCGTCCTTCAAGTTCTAATGGAGTGTACGGTTTGACAGATTCAATTGTAGGAATATTTGATTTAATCATAAAAGTTGGTATCATCTCAACAGCACCGCCAATCAAGACAGCAATGAATGTGAAAAATATAAATTGAACAGGTTTTCTCTCGAGCCAACGGTGAGTGGTTTCTTTCGGATCTGTATATATTTTTGGAAGTGCCGGTGCTTCTGCTTTTTCTTCTGCTATTAATGTACCGGCAAGCATAGTTCTTACTAAGTTGTAAAACATCATACAAACACCGGTAAAGAATAAAAGTCCGCCGACTGCACGTATGATATACATGGGTACAATTTGTATCACTGTTTGTAAGAAGTTCGGGTACGCTAAAAATCCGTCAGGTGAGAATTCTTTCCACATCAAACTCTGAGTAATACCGGCAAAATACATAGGGATAACCCAGACTAAGATACCAATAAATCCAAGCCAAAAATGAGCATTGGCAAGACGTTTGGAATACAATTCGGTATTATAAATCTTTGGAATCAACCAATACAGAACCGAAAAAGTCAAAAATCCGTTCCAACCTAATGCCCCTACATGTACATGAGCAATAGTCCAGTCAGTGAAATGCGAGAGAGCATTAATACTTTTTATTGAGAGCATAGGACCCTCAAAAGTTGCCATACCGTATGCTGTCACTGCAACAACCATAAATTTCAGCACCACATCATCACGAACTTTATCCCAAGCACCACGGAGAGTAAGCAAGCCGTTGAGCATACCGCCCCATGAGGGAGCTAATAACATGAGAGAGAATACTGTTCCGACCGATTGAGCCCAGTCAGGTAGAGCTGAGTAAAGTAAATGATGAGGACCAGCCCAAATATATATAAAAATCAAAGACCAAAAGTGAATAATTGAAAGACGATAGGAGAATATCGGTCGATTAGCTGCTTTTGGAAGATAGTAATACATCAAGCCGAGATAAGGTGTTGTTAAGAAAAACGCTACCGCATTATGACCATACCACCACTGCACTAAAGCATCCTGCACTCCTGCGTAGACCGGATAACTTTTTAAAAATGATACCGGAAGTTCTATTGAGTTTACAACATGTAAAAGTGTAATGGCAACAAAAGTAGCGATATAAAACCAAATAGAAACATACATGTGTCGTTCACGTCGTTTGATAATTGTACCAAATAATTGGATACCAAAAATAATCCAGACAACAGCAATTGCTATATCAATAGGCCATTCAAGTTCAGCATATTCTTTACCGGTAGTAATTCCAAGCGGAAAAGTAACAGCTGCCGATACAATTATAAGCTGCCATCCCCAAAAATGTATTTTACTCAAGATATCAGAAAACATTCTTGCTTTACAGAGTCTCTGTAGAGAATAATAAACACCCATAAAAATACCATTACCAACAAAAGCAAAAATAACTGCATTTGTATGAAGCGGGCGTAATCTGCTAAATGTAGTGTAAGGTATCCCCAAATTTAATTTAGGATAAAACAGCTGAGTAGCTATTATTAAGCCGACCAGCATTCCGACAATACCCCAAATTGTTGTCGCCCAGGCAAAGTTTCGTACTATTTTGTTGTCATAATGAAACGTTTCAAGATCCATTAAAAATTCTCCATCCTATCATTATTATTTTCTTTTTTTTCATCTTTTATATCATCAAAAAGTATGCGAACTGACGGAGTATAGGTATCATCAAACTGCCCTTTTTTGCTTGCCCATAAAAATGCTATCAAAAAAGAAAGTGAGAGTAATAATGAAAAACCTATAAGGATAAAGAGAACAGACATACTTTTTTAAATCCCTAATCTTCGTGCTGCAATTTTGGTTGAAATAACTGCAAAGCCTACCACGGTGAGAGAACTTATCGGCATAAGCACTGCCGCCAAAAGTGGAGATAATAAACCCATGACAGCAAATCCTAAACCAAATATATTATACAGAATTGAAATACCAAAACTAACTAAAATTATTGAGATTGCTATGTTTGAAAATCTCATATATGTATAAGTATAAGCAAGTTTTTCACCTGCTATAATACCGTCAGAGGCAGGAGAAAATGAACTCATGTTTTCAGTAACGGCAATGCCGATATCAGCTTGTTTTAATGCACCGGCATCATTTAATCCATCGCCGAACATGAGGACTTTATCACCGTTTTTTTGCAGTTCTTTGACATGAAGAAGTTTGTCCATAGGCGACATTTGGAAATGAAATGATTCCGCTTTCGGGAACATATTTTTTAATGTAGCTAACTCACTTTGGTTGTCACCGGATAAAATACTGATTTTATATTTTGTACTGAGTTGCGATGCGAGTTGTATTAGCCCATCACGATATTCTGCTGAAATTTTAAAATATCCAAAATATAAACTGTCGATTGAGACATGAACTCGTGATTCCAAAATATCTTTTTTATCTGTTTCAGAAGTATTTCCACAAAATGAAGCAGAACCAACTTTCACTTCAATATTATGTATAAACCCTGATATTCCTTTGTTTGGCAGTTCTTGGAATTTCTCAATATTGTATGTTATGTTAGTAGGTAAATGTTCATAGAGTTTTACACTTAACGGGTGAGTCGATTGATGTACCAGCGAGCGGATATATGACATGTTGTCATCGGAAAGTTCTTTGCCGTAATATTTGATAGATGATGATTTCGACTTTGTGAGAGTGCCTGTTTTATCAAATAGTATGTGCGTTATATTTGCTAATTTTTCGATAGTATCACTTTCTTTGAAAAAGAGCTTATTCCGCCCCAAAATTCTCTGCACCGAACCAAGGGTAATCGGAGTAGAAAGAGCTAAAGCACAAGGGCAAGCAATTATTAAAACTGATATGCCGACAAATATTGCTTGAGATGGGTCAAGAAGCATCCATACAAAGGCAGCAGCAAAAGCAATTGAAACGACAGAAATAGTGAAATATTTACTGAATCGATTGGCTATATTAGAAAGTGATTTTGTACTCGGAGCGGAAAAATTGGCATCATTCCATAATTTTGTAATATAACTTTGAGAGACATTCTTTAAAACTTCCAATTGAATAATACCGCCTAATTGTTTTCCTCCGGCATAAATTTTATCATCTGTTGCTTTTTCTATCGGAGCAGACTCTCCGGTTACAAAACTATAATCAATAGATGCATGACTGCTCAAAAGCCTTGAATCGGCGGGGATAAGCTCGTTGTTGCGGACTAATATTGTATCACCTTGTTTTAAATCGGTAACAGGGACTATTTCTTCCGATTGATTTGTCAGTTTAATAATCGAGATAGGAAAATACGATTTATAGTCAGAATCAAACGACAGTGATTCATAAGTTTTCTGTTGAAAGAGTTTACCAATAAGCAGAAAAAAAACTAATCCGGTAAAAGAATCAAAATATCCGGGACCGCTTGATGAAATTATTTCATAGACCGAGCGAACAAATAAAATGAGTATACCAAGGGAAATAGGTACATCCATATTTATGATTTTCTGCTTCAAACCAAAATATGCTGATTTAAAATAGATTGATGCGGAGAATAGAAAGACCGGAATAGATAATAACAGATTTAAATACCCAAAAAATTTAGCAAAATTCTCAGAAAGAAAACCATCAGATGACAAATATTCGGGGAAACTGAATAACATAATATTAGCAAAACAGAACCCTGCCACTGCAACTCGAACTATAAGTGATGATCCTTTTTTACGTTTAGTCTCTATATTATAATCATCAAGTGATATTTGTGGTTCATAGCCGATAGATGCAAGCAGTTCAATTAAACTTCTCAACGAAGTTTTATTATGCTTAAAAGTTATCGAGAGTTCTTTTTTTAGAAACTGAACCCGTGAGGATATAACAGCACTATGCAGTTTTTGTAAATTTTCAAGCAGCCAAATACATGAAGAACAATGAATTTGCGGGATTATGAGAGTTACTATGCTTATCTCTTTGTTTGAGAAGTCGAGTAATTTTCCTGAAATTTTTTCATTATCCAAATATGCAAAATGATTGTCGTAGAGTTTGTCAGAAACTTTGATACCCGGTTTATCTTCAATCTTATAATAAGACCCGAGATTATTTTCATGTAAAAGTTTATACACGAATTTACATCCGTTACAGCAGAAATATTTATTCTCAATTGAGATTGAGCCGTTAGGGCATTTTTCCCCGCAATGAATACAAATTATATCTTTAGTCGTTTTAATCGTGGGCATTACCCCAAAACTCCATATCTTGCAATTACTTTCAAAGGCAATAATAAACAATAATCATCTTTAATACCCATAAATATACACAAATATATTGAAAGAATGCTATTCGGGCAAGATTTGTTTACAAATTAATGCATTTTAAAGGTCTCTTATTAATAATACCTGTTTTTAGTGCCTATTTGTTTAGGGTAGACTAACAAAATCAGCAAAATCATTCATCTGTTCTTGACCGTTTAGATAGTTTCATATAAATTGTTTAAATGGATACAAAAGAATTTCGCAATTATGCTCATGAGTTAGTTGACTGGATGGCAGACTATTTAGAAAATGTCGAGCAATATCCGGTCAAATCTCAAGTCACTCCAAAAGAGATATTTAACAAGTTTTCTGATACAGCTCCACAGAAGTCGGAAGATTTCAAAACTATTTTTGAAGATTTTCAAAATATTATTATGCCCGGTATAACTCACTGGCAGCATCCTTCGTTTTTTGCATATTTCCCTGCCAACACATCACCGCCGTCAATTTTAGGCGAAATGCTTACATCAACTTTAGCTGCTCAATGTATGATTTGGCAAACATCACCGGCAGCAGCAGAACTTGAAGAGCAGGTGATGATTTGGCTGCAAAAAATGCTCTCACTTCCGCAAGACTGGTCGGGAG
>CALCCW010000234.1:0-3131 GCA_937900185.1 uncultured candidate division Zixibacteria bacterium
GAATTTCTATCCATTCCGTTTGTTTGTCACCTTGAGGATTTGCTAAAAATTCTGAGATAAGTATCGGGGGATACTCGTACGAGACAGCAGTAAAAATCAAACTGTCGTTAGAACTCCGAAGATCCTGCGGAGTTATGAGTAACGCATTACAAGATGTATACATGTGGTTTGAATTATATTCAAAAGATGTTTCTACAAAAGTCATGCTGTCACTTAAAACCATTGGCAATTCAAACACATGCAGCAAAGCAGTGTTCGCAGAATCATATATATACAGCATACCATTATCAATATCAGTAAGTCCTCTATTTGAAATAGTGAATGTGTATAGAGGTGTGAGATTTTCTAATATTACCGATACCGATTCAACAGCTAAATCTTTTTGAACAAGAGTAATAGAGTTTATATATCCGGGTGTAGCATGTATGTTTGATTTTGACTGTAGAATAAGAGTAGAGTCTGCAAATTTTCTCTCCCATGAGACACCATCCTCACCGGATTCATCCCATCCAAAAGATGAGACAATATTTTGCTCTTGTTCCAAATAAATAGTATCACTACTGTTCAACAAAGAAAATAATGCCTCAATCGGTTCAGATTTTTGAGATTCAAATTCTGTGTCTCCCCACACATTTGACCCATTTCCCCAGTAAGACTCAAAACTTGCTTCACCACTTGTCGAATACAATTTTTTACAGATAATAATATACGATTCAGCCTCTATAAAACGAGCAGGCAGAAAGATTGTATCGGAATTTATAACCAGTGTATAATCCGACAACAATAAAGAGCTGTCACTATTATTATATAGTTCTATCCATTCAAGCGACCTTGTTGTCCCCGGTTCATTAGACAACACTTCGTTTATCACAATATTTGCCTGCACATTTTGAACAATAAAAACAGCTATCAGAATCAGGTAATATTTCATATTTGCCAACTTGCATCTATGGAAAATTGATTTCGATGTTTATCCGCCGCTGACCTGTTATACCTATGACTTAACTTAAAACTTATAAAGAAAGAATTATGTACCGGAATTTCATTTTTAATAAACCCATAGAAATAATCAAGTTTGTTTGTATTCATATTAACACGGCTAAAGTTGAGCCAAAGATGTATCAGCCCATAATCGTGAGAATGAAATTTTACTTCTGAAAAAAAACCGATATATAACGGTTCATCTGTTTTTTGCAAAGTCAAAACATAATTCCTAAAATAAATTTGCTCCGTTTGCTGAACCAGCATCAACCTGCTTTGCATTTTCTTTTGAGAAATAAAGTCAGTTATTACATTTCTCTCTTTATTCCTAAATAGGAAGTCGACCGATAGCTTTGTAGAAGTTGTAATTTTTCGTGACAACTGCGTGAATATCTGCATTTCGGTTGTATCTGAATTTTTGAAGGAATAAATTGATGCGAGATCAACCTGCCATTTTTGGTTTAATTGTATTTGAGTTTTCAGCATCCCTCCTGTTTGATTGGAGCGTTTGCTCAAAATCGTATCTTGAATATTTTCTATAACAACATGCTCAGCAATCAATGATGTTTTACTTCCACCGGTAATATTTAGAAATGCTTCACCATAGTTCCATAGAGCATACGTAATATAAAAGTGCTTACTTCTATGCTTCCCGTCAAATAAAATTGCCGAACTGTTATTCTGTTTATTAAATTCAGCAACAAGTTCCGTTTTAAAATAACCATTTGAATATTTAAAATTTTTGTACAATGATGTTTTCATGTCATAAAAATTTTCATGTATATCTTTATTTTTCAATGAATGAAATCCAACAATCAAAGACGGAATATTTTTACTTTTGTAATTGATCATAACAGCATTTGTTAGAATAGAAAAATTATCATCTCTATTAAATGAAGAGACCGACTCGAAAGTATTATTATAGAAATTTGTCAGTGTATAGACACCATTAAACCCACCATAGTCAGGAAACATTAATGATTCTGTGTTAATATTATCAGAATACGATAGAAGTTTACCTCGATAGCCGATAATCCCGCCAAGTCCAAACCGTTTAGTAAAATTACCTACAATAATATTATCCTTACTTCCGACAGGTGTAAAAGAAATATATCGCCGAGTAATTCTTTCTCGACCGGAAAATTCTTTTTTTAAGATAACATTTAGTTTAAACTGTTCTTGTGTATAATTTATAGATGATTGATAGCGGCTGGATGCATTTTCATCAAGATACGATGCATATCGATTTTTAATTGTCACATGTGCATATTTTTTATCAGAATTATCAATAAAATACCGCACTTGAATCGGCTTATACGATTCAGTACTTATTGTATCAACCCGCAGCAAAGTATTCGGAATTTCATCAAGCAAAAAAGAGGTCGGTTCTATTTGATTATCAATAAGCTCTGTAAGAATTTGAAACTGCTCAAAATTAATTTCACCCAAATAAAATGCCTCAGCGATTTCATCTTCTGATGGAAACACAACTGTTTCAATCTGCTGTGATCCCCAGATAATTTCGGTTGAGAACAAAAGTAAAAATAATAAAAACGTAAAAGTTTTTTTCAATATTAACTCAAATTATATTTATTTAATTTCCTATACAAAGTTCGTTCACCAACTCCTAATTTTTTGGCTGCTTCTTTTCGGTTTCCATCGGTTTCCAAAAGGACCTGACGTATCATCATTTTTTCCATCTGTTCAACAGTCATTCCTTTGACAACGTCCGATGTATCAGAGTGAACTTCCTGTGGATTAGAATCCGGAAGATGTGCTGTTATAAGATCTCTCAGCATTTTTATTTCAGAACCTAAGGATAAAATAGCATGATAAATCAGTTCCTGCCCTGCCTCTTCTGATGTCTTCCCGGTAGCAACCGGCAGGTTATAACTGTTTGAATGTTGCTCATCAACAAACTGCCTGACATCTTCTACATCGACAACACCTTTTTGACGCAAAGCAGTCATTCTATCGGCAAAGTTTTTCAACTGGCGTACATTCCCCGGCCAATCATACTGCATTAGTAAATCCAATGCTGTATCTGAATAGTCAAGCTTTAGATCGGAAGAGCACACGTCTGAACTCCAGTCACACTGATATATCTCGTATGCCGTCTTCTGCTTGAAAAAAAAAACACATACACACAT
>CALCCW010000235.1:0-5873 GCA_937900185.1 uncultured candidate division Zixibacteria bacterium
ATCTTTCGATTTTTGTTGAAAGAGTTTCTTTAGAAAGCACCCGTCCGGAACCGTCACACGAGGGACACGGCTCAGAGAGTTTATGCATTTGAGAAGGTCTCACTCTTTCGCGAGTCATTTCAACCAGTCCAAAATCTGTTACCGGATTTATCGCTCGCTTGGCACGGTCATTTTTGAAAAAACTTTTAAACTCATCATAGAGTTTTTTTCGGTTGTCACGATTGTACATATCTATGAAGTCACACACAATTAGTCCGCCAATATCACGAAGACGGATTTGACGGGCAATTTCTCTGGCAGAATCAAGATTAGTGTTGAAAATCGTAGCTTCCTGATCGGATTTGCCGGTGTAACGACCGGTATTTACATCAATAGTGACCATTGCTTCGGTTTGATCAATAATCAAATATGCACCTTTGCGTATCCAGACTTTTCTCTCTAAAAGTTTGTCAATTTCAGGTTCTAAATTAAACTCATCAAAAATTGGTGTACTGCCTTTGTAGAGCTGAATTCTATCTTTTAAATGAGGCATAACCTGACGGGCATACGCCATAATTTTTTTATAATCATTGCGGTTGTCAATGACAACCGACTCAACATCGTCGGTAAAAATATCCCGAATCATCGAAACAATCAGTTCTTCTTCTTTATGAATCAATTCCGGTGGAGAGGCGTTGTCGGCTTTTTTCTTGAGCTTTGCCCATAATTTTAAAAGACGTTTTACATCAGCCCGTAAATCTCCCTCTTCTTTACTTTCAGATTCCGTCCGTAAAATTAATCCAAATCCTTCCGGTCTGAGCGGTTCGGCAATTTTTCTCAGACGTTTTCGTTCTGTCCAGTTTGATATTTTTTTTGAAACTCGGATATGGTCATCATCCGGTACTAACACGCAAAACCGTCCGGGTATAGAAATCTCTGTCGCTATACGGGGACCTTTAGTAGAGATAGGTTCTTTGATAACTTGTACCAGCACTTCTTGATTTTTTTTCAGAACTGCTTCAATTCCTTCACGCCGTTTTTTTCTAATAATTTCAGCCGGAGCTTCTTCATCATCCAACTCTTCTGAGTATTTAGAGCTGTACACTTTTCCAATATCCGACGAATGCAAGTATGCTGCTTTTTCCATGCCTATATCGACAAAGGCAGCCTGCATACCGGGGAGAACGGAATTAATTTTTCCTTTATAAATATCTCCAACCATGCGGACAGTGTCAGTGCGTTCTACGGAAAATTCAACCATTTTACTATCTTCTAATATAGCAAGGCGTGTTTCAAATTCGGTTGAATTGATAATAATTTCTTTTTTCATGTAGTTATGTTATTTCCTTTATGAAGCTCTCCAAAAATTTCTCCTATTTTCGGTCTAAAACCGTTGAGAAATGAAGCTCCATCCATAATTTTTTTCCCTTCAGGAAGAACTTTTGTTATTTCAACTGCCGAATTGGCACATTGAACCTGAAGTTTTTTCTTGCTGCGAATAATCGTGCCGTGTCTTATATCAGATTTGTGATATTCCGGAACTTGTTCGCATGCTAATATTTTTATTTTTTTCTCTTTATAAAAAGAGTATGCTCCCGGTGTTGTAGACATTCCCCGAACAAAATTCACTACATTTTCAGCCGGAAATCCAAAATCTATGAGAGCATCAAATGGAGTAATCTTTGGTGCCAATGAAGCCAAAGATTCATCTTGCATAACCGGAGCGGTAGTCCCCGAGTCTATCTGTTCAATCGTCTTGAGTAAAAACAGGGCTGATAATTCTGAAAGTTTGTTGTATAACGAATCAAAATTATCATCATTTTCGATAGTTATTTTCTCATTGAAAATAATATCTCCGGTATCAACTTTTTGATTGAGATAAAACGCCGACAGTCCCGTCTCTTTCTCACCATTTATCAATGCCCAGTTTATCGGAGCGGCACCACGGTATTTGGGGAGTAGTGAACCATGGATATTGACAGCACCTAATTTTGGGATGCTGAATAATCTTTTAGGTAAAATCCGAAAAGCTATGACAACAATTAAATCAGGGGAGAGTGATTTAATCTGTTCACAGAGAGTTTCATCTTTTAATGATGCCGGTTTGAGAGTTTTAATGTGTAGTTTATCAGCAAGTGAAGCTACGTTGGTAGGTATAACTTTCCTACCCCGTCCGATTTGTTTATCCTGACCGGTAACGACTGCTAAAACATCGTGTCTGCTCTTATGCAACGCCAAAAGCGGCGGGCATGCAAAAGCAGGCGTACCCATGTACACAATTTTCATTTGTAGTTTACTTGCGGCAGTCGTTCAATAATACGATTGCAAGAGTTGGGAGAGTCTACGAAAATTTCAAGAAGTGGTCTGTAATTTTTTCAGTCTTCCTTTGAGCATTGTTTTTGTCATAGTAGACATGTGGTCGATAAAGAGTTCACCATCTAAATGATCATACTCGTGTAAAATTGCACGGGCGGCTAATCCTGTGATATCAAGTTCAAATGCATTTCCATCTATATCAAATGCTTTTATTTTGACCTTTCCGGGTCGTGTTATTTTTTGGTAAATTCCCGGAAACGACAAACATCCTTCTTCATATTCAGACTCATCGCTAGTATCTAAAATTTCCGGGTTTACAAAAATACGTAATTTTTCAGTGATATCAACAGCAGAGAGATCGACAATGAAGACTCTCTTTGTGACACCGATTTGAACAGCCGCCAAGCCAAGACCTTGGGCTTCTTTTAATGTGTCCACCATGTTGGACACTAAATTTTTCAGCTCTTTGTCGAAATTTTCGACTTTTTCAGAGACTTCCCGCAATACCGGGTCGCCGTATATGACGATCGGACGTACTGCCACAAAAACTCCTTACTTTACTTTTCAACCTTTGCGGCTATGGAAGAGCGTAAAAATTCTAATTTAATTTCGCCCATTTTTAATACTACCGTATTCTTTTCTTCATCCATGGCAAAAATAATTCCAAACATACCGCTTGAGGTTACAATTTTATCGCCTTTTTTCAAATTGGCGAGTAATTCTTCATGCTCTTTTTGTTTTTTCTTTTGGGGGCGTATCAATAAAAGATACATCATTAAAAAAATTAACCCAAAAAAACCTAACTGAGCAATTGCTGAGCCGCCACCAACATCGGATCCGGCCATCAAAATTGGATGTACAAAATTCAATTTGTCTCCTTTAATTTATATCGTCAAACTGTTCAATTTCTGAACACAGGCAAAGCCTGTTTTTTCAGGCTAAGTCTGATTATAGAAATCAAAACAGCATATTCTCAAATATCGACCCACAATATATGAGAAACTCGACATCTTGCCAAGTATTATTAAGGCAAATATAAAGGAGATTTAAAGATAGCTGTTTTGAGTAAACGTTCAAATAATTGTATTAAAACAGCTATTTTATTGCTCTTTATATACGTATACGTGATGATTTGTACTAAATAAAGCGTATTTATCCGTTATTTTAAGACGGAAATGAAAAAAGCCGGTTCTCCCTAACCGGCTTTTTTGTATATCTTTGTGAGGTATAGAGTTACTCTTCAGGTTTGGTGTCGGTTTTTTCAGGTTCAGTATCTGTTTTTTCTGATTTTGATGAAGATTTTTCGCTTGTCTTCATTTTTCCTTTTAAATTAGACAATTTTTTTGCAAATCCGGGGATAGAATCAATAATAGAATCCCATTTACCTTTATTGGCAGGTAAAATTGAGACACCGTCTTTATCCATAATAATAAATGCCGAGGGTTCAATTTTGACCCCGCCGCCGCCACCGCCGCCGAATCCGGTGCCTGCTTTTTCCTTTTCGCCTTGTCCGCCGCCGGCACCAAAACCGAATGATATTTTGACAATCGGGATAACGGTACGGTCGCCGACTGTTATCGGATCACCGATTATAGTTTCAGATTTGGAGATTTCTTTTAATTCTCCAACTACTGATCTGAGTATTTCAGAAACATTGTTAGCCATCATGGCTCCTTTCTTTTCTTCCTATCGTAATTTTTATAATATCTCTTAATGGGAGCGAGATAAATAATATAATTGAGCGGTATATAATCTTATAAAGAGGTATTGCTACCGAGGCTCTTAAATTGGCATCAAATGATGCTTCCATCCAGTTTGGCTGATACTGAACACGACCGACCACTGATGGTACAGCATAATAGGCTGCCTGATAATAGCCGAAAAACTGTCCGGTTATATCGGGTGAATCAAAGCCTGCTGTAACCTGACCTTCAAGTTCTTCTACAATGACAGATTTTAGCAATGAAATTGTATAGCTATAAAGAGCTTTTGATGATTTCGGAATCAGAGCGAGAATGTCTTTTAGCGGTCTGACTCGTTTTGGTTTGTCAGTTTTTTTGACAGTTTTTGTAACTTTACTCTTTTTCTTTGTAGTTTTATCTGGTGAAATTTCTTTGAGATTTTTACCGAATAATTGAAAAGAAAAACGTTTCGTGATAAAATCATAAGAGATTCCTGAACGTCCTAACCCGAAAAATGCAGTTTTGCATGCATCTTCAAGATGTAATTTCAGACGTATTTTCAGAAGCAGGATAAATATCAAAATTAGTATAAGGGCAGTTATCATATAAATCATATCTCAAATATAGTAAATGGTTTCTCTATTGTATATCGGTTTATACGCTGATTTTGCTGAAAAGTTTTTTTGATAAGTCATACTTCGACTCCGCTCAGTATGACTTATCGAAAAAGCAGTCGTAGGGCGGAAATCTTTAGCATTTCCGCCAAAATCATATCAAAACCCATTTTGAAAGTGTAGGAAAGTGTTCCTGACACCGCATTGAATATTGTACTGACAACCTCATTGCCCTGTCTAAAATTAGTCAGGTCTCCCGAAAGACATGACCTTGACTAAGTAATTTTGATTCATTATGTAACAATTGATATTTATTTGACGTAAGATAAGTATGGAATAAGCTAATCTATCAAAGAAAGTATAACTTGATGAAAGCTATTGTTTATCACAAATATGGTTCTCCTGATGTCCTCAAACTTGCTGATATTGCAAAACCGCTTCCAAATGACAATCAAGTGTTAGTGAAAGTACATTCTGCCTCGGTTAATCCACTTGATTGGCATTACATGAGAGGAAAACCTTTTTTAGTGCGTTTTATGGGGGTTGGTTTTTTAAAACCCAAAAAAGGACAGCTCGGTGTAGACATAGCAGGCAGAGTTGAAGCGGTTGGTAAAAATGTAACCCAATTTAAAATAGGGGATGAAGTTTTTGGCGGAGCTAATATCAATGGATTTGCTGAATATGTTTCTATTGTCGATAGAAGATTAGTTTTAAAACCTGCGAATGTATCATTTGAGGATGCTGCTTCAGTACCAATTGCAGCAATTACAGCCCTTCAAGCACTTCGTGATATTGGTAGTATTCAATCAGGGCAAAAGGTTTTAATTAATGGTGCTTCCGGCGGTGTTGGTACTTTTGCCGTTCAAATTGCTAAATCCTATAATACTAAAGTGACTGGTGTATGTAGTACCAGAAATTTAGAAATGGTACGCTCAATTGGTGCAGATCATGTCATTGACTATACAAAAGATGATTTCACTAAGAATCAACAAAAGTACGATTTGATTCTTGATACAGCAGCATATCATTCGATGGGAGATTATAGAGGTGTATTAAATTCTAATGGGAGATTTGTGATGGTGGGAGGTTCAATGGCTCTTATGTTAAAACTTACTCTGTTTGGTTCATTAAATTCAATGATTGGGAGTAAGAGATTAAGTGGTATGATGGCAAAAATTACCAATCAAGATTTACAAGTGATGTCTCAACATCTTGAATCCAAACAAGTAAAACCTGTTATTGATAGAAAATACTCTCTATGCGAAGTACCCGAAGCTCTTAG
>CALCCW010000236.1:0-16796 GCA_937900185.1 uncultured candidate division Zixibacteria bacterium
TGATTGTAGTTACTCTACATTGATTCGATTATTTACTTTTTAATTTTTTCTGTTTTTTATTATTGTTTTTTTTCTTGTGTTTTTTTTTTTTTCAAGCAGAAGACGGCATACGAGATATATCAGTGTGACTGGAGTTCAGACGTGTGCTCTTCCGATCTATCACAAGAAAATGTATTTGGTATTCTGTCACTAATGTTTTGGACATTAGTTATAATCGTTTCTATTAAATATCTCATATATATATTTCAAGCAGACAATAAAGGGGAAGGCGGAGTGATTGCCTTAACCGCATTATTAAAATATAAATCAAAATCACGAACCAAAAGACGAATGTTTCTGATTAGCATGGGTATTTTTGCTGCTTGTCTACTGTATGGAGATGGTATGATTACACCGGCTATATCTGTATTGAGTGCTGTTGAGGGATTAAAAGTTATTGCTCCGAAATTTGACAATCTTGTTATTCCGGTAACAATGGTTATTCTTGCGGTATTATTTATTTTACAAAAAAGAGGAACAGCCAAAATAGGTGTTTTATTTGGACCGGTAATTCTTCTTTGGTTTTTGACAATTGCAATACTTGGACTCAGGCAAATTATTGCCTATCCACATATATTTGCTGCTCTAAATCCTATGTATGGTATCAACTTTTTGATAAAATCAGGAATTCATGGTTATACTGTATTAGGTGCTGTGTTTCTCGTTGCCACAGGAGCAGAAGCTCTCTATGCTGACTTGGGACATTTTGGGAAAAAACCGATTCGTTTAGTTTGGTTTACTTTGGTTTTACCTTCGCTTGTTCTGAATTATTTTGGACAAGGAGCTCTCTTGCTGTCTAACCCGTCTGAAGTGTTTCACCCATTTTATGCGATGGTTCCTTCGGGGTTGATGATACCAATGCTGCTTCTTGCA
The DNA here is from genome assembly GCA_937900185.1 of uncultured candidate division Zixibacteria bacterium. Taxonomy (GTDB): domain Bacteria; phylum Zixibacteria; class MSB-5A5; order GN15; family FEB-12; genus QQUK01. The sequence continues at coordinate 913 of CALCCW010000236.1, forward strand.
ACCTGTGCGACTATTATTGCCTCTCAAGCCGTAATAACCGGCGTGTATTCTTTAACACGTCAAGCTATACAAATGGGATATTTGCCAAGGTTAAATATTATTCATACTTCCACAAGACATTTTGGTCAAATTTATGTTCCGGCAATAAATTGGTTAATGATGTTTGCTACATTGGCATTAGTTCTTGGATTTCAATCATCAAGTAAATTAGCAGCAGCGTATGGTGTTGCGGTAACATCTACGATGCTCATTGCAACCTTTCTTTTTTATGTTATAGCAAGAAAAATATGGGATTGGGGAATTCTTACCGCAGGAATTCCGGTGCTTTTGTTTCTTGTCGTTGATATATCATTTTTGGCAGCTAATATCAGTAAAATTTTTCATGGTGCCTGGTTCCCATTGGTATTGGGAGCGATTGCAATGATTATTATGACAACTTGGAAACTGGGACGTAAAATTCTTTCTGAACAACTTTCTGAACTATTGATGCCGTTTGAAAAAGTTAACGAAAGAATAATAGACGAAAAGATACAACGAGTAAAAGGACATGCGGTATTTTTGACAGGCAGTCCAAAAAATATCCCTATTGCACTGACTCAAAATTTAGAACATTTTAAATCGTTACATTCTAATGTTGTTTTACTCAATTTTTCATTATTGGAAATACCGAGAGTGCCTAATATTGATAAGTTAAAAATTGTAGAACTTGGAGCCGGTTTTCATCAGATTACAGCGTATTTCGGATACATGGAATCGCCAAGTGTAGAAAAAATTCTTGCTTTGGCAAAAGGAGAGGGATTAGATGTTCCTCTACATGAAAGTAGTTTCTTTTTGGGCAGGGAAAAACTCATTATAAACGGGGAGCGGCGTATGAGCAGGTGGCGGGCACATCTCTTTTCCTTTTTATCAAGAAACGCTTATGATGCCTCTGCATTTTTCGAAATACCGGAAAATCGGGTCATTGAAGTAGGAATACGCCTTACTATTTAATAATTTTATATAGTTATGAGTCTATATTTTAAGACTTTGATGTTATATTTTGAGGAGGTACTTTTGAATTACAAAAATCAATTACTCATTATTTTAGTTTTAGTATTGGTATTCTGTGAAATTTCTCATGCAGATTCTTTTGGTATTAATATTTACGGTCTGTCATACCACACCGGTAACAATATTAGAAATCGTATAAAGTTAAATGAAGTTAACAACGGTATCGGGTTTCGTGCTGATTTTGGTTCCTTAAAAGGTAACAGTTTTTTTATTGAGGGAGGAAAATATAATGACTCATTTAATAATGATGCCAAATATATTTCAATCGCATATCAGTTTCGTATATGGCATCAATTACGAGTTGGGATAAATACTGCTTTATATAATACAAAATCGGTAAATCACGGAAAATCGTTTGTAGCTCCGATTCCGATGATGTCATACCGAGTTTGGCGTGTGTCTGTTAACACAGTATATTTTCCTAAGTACGAACAGATAAATCCACTCTATATTTTCGGTGCATATCTGACAGTTGATATAGTTCGAAACAATAAGTGAATTAAGTTTACTCTTGCTTCTGAGAAATTCAACGAATATTATTTGTATATGAAAATAATCGATCTGACAAAAGTATATATTAATCATGTTTGTAAGCAGAAAGATTTCATCTCTTATGAAAAATCATGTCCTGAACTTTTTGAACATTACTACCAATTTTGGTCATACAGAGATAACACAAAAATCTTTCTCGAATCAAATATTATATCTTCACGTGATTTGATACTTTCTATTCTCCCAAAGCTAGAAAATAAATTCTCAAATAATAACATAGACATAAATTCTATAACAATGATTCTATTTGTCGGTATGGGAAATACAAACGGTCATGCCTTTAAGTATCAAGATCAGTTTATAGTATGGATTCCGGTTGAAACGTATACGAATAAAATTGACACTGAAGTTTTTATGACGCATGAAATTGCCCATGCTTTGCATTACACTGATTCTCCCAAGTTTTATTTTGAAAATGAAAAACAGCAAAAACATATAGGTCGCCAAATTATTACAGAAGGATTAGCTACATATTTTTCAAAAACAGTTCTTGGAATTTCAGGTGAAAAAGCGTTGTGGGGAGAATATCTTGCTATCGATACACTTACAAAGTGGATGAATGATTGCCAAAAACAATTTGATACAATTAGAACAGTTGTAAAAAATAATTTTTACTCAACAGATAACAGATTAGGTCTGTTTTACGCCAATGATAAAGAAGATATATTGAATTTCAGAGCAGGATATTATGCCGGTTTGAAATTAGTCGAACAGATTACAAAATCACAAAACATATCTCTCATGGAATTATCAAAAATTCCACGAGAGAAATTTGAAAAGCTTATTCTGTCATTGTTGTAAGAATTATATATCAATCAACGATAAATTCTTCGGAATCAATATATGGTTCCTGTCTTCTTCCGAATATAGCAAGAATTTTTCCAACAAGAAGACCGAACACAATTGCAAGTACAGTTGTAATAATAATACCCTTGATTTGAGCAGCACCGCTGATACTGTCAACAGCAATCATAGCAACAAGACCGCCAAACAACCCCGGCAGACCGTGAAGATGCAGCACACCGCATGTATCAATCTTTTTCCCGATTGCTTGAAATTTACTTTGTATAGCGGCAAAACCAAATGTTGATACTATACCTGCAACTATTCCAATAGCAAATGCGTAGGTCGGTGGAACTTTATCACACGTAGAACCTATTGCCACACCTCCTGCAAGAGCGGCATTGGCGATATCGGCAATTGAAATTTTCCCTCTAAGTTTTAATGAGGCTATGTATGTAGCTATTGTTGAACCGCACAAAGCAAGAATGACATTTACGATTGTCATCGGGATATCTTCGACAGCTACTAAAGCCGCACAAAAAGACGGCCAGAAAACCCAAAGCACCATGCTTCCAAGCAGTGAAAAACGGTCACTTGTATTATCTGACTCAACAGGTATTTGATATTCTTTTTCAGTAGTCATGGCATAGGCAGCACCAATACCAAACAATGCTCCAAAGGCATGAATAACTATTGACCCACCGGTATCTATAAAACTCCCTTTAGCTATCAAACCAAATCCATTCGACAGCAGAATCCATTCATTGAAAGCATAACATGGAACAAAGAGAAAACTTAACAGCAGATATTGATGCATCTTCAGCCGACCAAGAACCGCACCGGCACAAATGAGCAGACTTGCGGCACCAAATTCTGCTAAAATAAGTCTATCTATCTCCGGATCAACAGAACCTAAAATTCCTAAACTGTTTTTAAGATAGTACAGTGGAATGGAAACAGAGACAAGTAAATATGTAGCAGTGATAGCCGAACGACCGTATCGTTTCACAAAAACCATGAGAAAACCAAAACCGACAAGAAGCATAGCCATTATATGAATTGCACGAAAATACTTCAGTGCTTCAATCACAGATGATAAATCATTAGTCATTTTTTATCTGTCCTTATGTAAATCTATTGATATTAGATGCATCTAAAACTATACATCGATATTTTTCTCCAACTTATTCTAATAAAGAAAAATGTCAAGAAAGATTAATTAATATTCAAAATAGATTGTTAAAATAAATTAAAAGAGATTTTTTTGTATATAAGAATAGAAGAACTGTACATTATTACATGTACTTCTCTATCCTATGGGAAGAAATATAACTTCTCAAAACGTAGAGAACATTTTATTTAAAAAAAATTACTTAACTATTTATGACAAGACGGTAAACAAGCAGCACATCCATTTACTTGTTCATATACTGTTTTAGCTTTTTCAACTGCCTCATCGCACTTTTCAAAATTACCGAGATAAGTTCTTTCGGTAGGTAAATATGTACAGCCTTCTGTGTGTATTTCATGAATTCCGGTTGGTAGAGCATTGATATTGATATAATAATGTTTCATTTTTCTACTACCTTCTGCTTAGACTTACAATTACGACGTTAAAGCACAAACTTTTAACGTATTTTCAAAGCAATATAATCTGCTTTTTAATCCATGTCAATACATGTTAATGAACAGAAGAATTTTTTACATATCTTTATCTTTTGAAAAACGGGCTGACAAAAAGTTATATAGCCACGCAAAGATTGCACCGCCGACAAAACCGTCAAAAAATGCCCAGGCCAAACCAATAATAGACCCGACAGGACTAATACTGTAGCCTCTATAAAGTCGCCCTATCATCGTTATTTCCCCGGTGGCACCATCAAAAAGAATTATCCACCATGTTAAAAATAAAAGACCAATTCCCCATACCAAACCTACTGTTAACGCAAATGCTTTTACATTGAGTTTCATACTGCACTTCCAATTCTTTTATTGCTTTTTAAATCTCACAATGAGCCACAAATCTCCTATCATATAAAATATATAGCTATTTTTATCCATTATGCAACAGTCATTTTGGGATGATAGTTTTTAGGATTATTTCTATCTTGTTTTATTGTCATTCAAATCACCCCAAGTCCGCTTAGGAGGCAAGGATATTGAAAGATAACTTAAACTTTTTCAATAATCCCCATATTCATTGAGTTCCTTACTTATACTATTTGAACTCGATAGGCTGTTTCAATAAAGCCTAACTGTCTAAAGTATAATTATAACATTCCGATAATTTAAAAATGGACAATAATAATGGATTTACTCTTATTGAACTTATAATGATTATTGTAATTCTTGGGATTATTTCAGCTGTTTCTATTCCAAAATATCAGGATATCGCATTAGAAGCTAAAAAAGGAAGCTGTAAAAATTCTCTGATGAGTATGCGGTCGGCTATATCTATTTGGCAAATGAACAATATTGTTAAAAATCATTCAGGTTCATACCCCGACATAAATAGCCTCAGAAGTCCAAATACTGTACTTATAGCTGTTCCCCCTAATCCATTTCAATCAGAGAATAACGCCCCCGATTCAATTGTTTTGGGAGTAACAAAAGGAGTTCGAGTAAGTCTTCGAGGAGGATGGGCATATAAACCGTCAACCGGTGAGATTTGGGCGAACACTTCTACGTATGCCGGAGGTTCAGGATGTTCCGGCGGAACTCTTATCAATGAAAATTTATGGTAACTATAAATTATTGGTGTTGATAAATATTTGCTTATTATACTATATGTTTAAATCTTCCGTTTAAGATCATTATTAGAAGATATACAGGTATCAAGGTCTTTGAGAATACCGTTTTTTATATTATAGATCCATCCATGTACAAAAAGCTCTCCGCCATCATTCCATTTTTTTTGAACTATTGTTGTATTACATACATTTTTGACTTGTTCAATAACATTGAGTTCACAGAGTAAATCATACTTTTTGTCATTATCAAAACCGTGCAGTTTCTCAGCATGAAAACGGGCGACATCTTTAATATGTCTCAGCCAATTATCTATAAGTCCGTGCTGTTGTTTTTCCATCGAAGCTTTTATACCTGAGCATCCATAATGACCGCAGACAATAATATGTTTTACTTTAAGCATCTCGACCGCATGCTGTATCACCGAAAGACAATTCAAATCGGTATGAACAACTACATTTGCAATATTTCGATGGACAAACAAATCACCGGGGGGTAAATCAACTATCTGATTGGCAGGAACCCGACTATCGGAACAACCAATCCATAGATATTGTGGAACTTGTTCTTTAGATAATTGCGTGAAGAACTCGGCATCTTTTTCTTTGATGGATAATGCCCAAGCGGCATTTCTTTCAAAGAGATGTTTTAATGATTTCAAAATTTCTCAACCTTACTCTTTGCTTTTTAACAAGATATTTGAGGTAATGTATTCTGCTTATGACTCGATGTCAACAAGAGTTACAGACAGGATTCCAATAGAATATAGTTGTAGGAGAAACAGGGGTGCTTGTTCCTTTTTTTTAAATTTTTGAAAGGTAGAACAGATATTATTGTCTGTTCTTTAGTTGAACAAGAATGTCCGACATACCGATAGGGGCTTGTTGATAAACCTATTAATGCGTCGTCGGGAACCCTTTCCCGACGATTAAGCAGTCAGGAAAGGGTTCCTGACTGCTCAAGTTGAGATAATTTAGACTTTTTCAACAAGCCGATAGGTTCGGGCATACCCGAATTTTACAAAAAAAAGGAAAATCCTTTTAGTATAAATAGTTTTCTATTGTAAGATTTTTTGAACTATCTTTTTTTCCTCTTTTGCCACATCAGACATAACTCGCTGGATAAGACCTCCAAACATCTTACTCATCACAGAAACATTCATTTGAGCAATAGTTACATCACCCTTAGCGTTTTCATAAACTGAAATTCGACACGGCATCATTGCGGAGACAAATTTACATGACTCATCGGATAAAATTTCATTGGCATGGTCGGGATGACACGTTGAAATAATTTTTAGTCTTCCCATTTCAGAATGTCCTGCTTTTTGCAAGCTGTTTTGAATATCATATACTTTAGGAACCTGCCAACGGTTTTGAGTAAATTCTTGTGATAAGTAATCAACCGTTTCATCAAATGGCAATTTGCTTAAATGCTTGGTTACCATTATCTTAGGCATAACCCACCAAACAAATACTGCCATAAAAATTGCTCCGAATAAAAATAACAACATGCGTAATCCTTTCAACAAAATATATTTTTACTGGTTAGATAGCTTATCGGGTAAAATGATTCACTAAATACACAGAAATACATTTTAATTTGAACAATTAAAGAGAAGTAGGTTTTTCAAATTAAAAATTGTATTTTCATATTCAATATATAAGAGTAGGTATAATAGACTAACAGCGTAACGAAGCAATACCTTTTGAAATATTCTCCGCAACTGTTTCAAGCAGTTTGAGCTCCTCTTGGTCAAATGCATTTGTTTCGGGAGCATAAATATTTATAGAACCAAACATTTTAGTTTCGGTATATAATGGAATAGCTATTGAAGAACCGTATCCTCTTTTAAGAGCTTCCTCTCTCCAAGGTTCAAACTCTTTATTTTCTAAAATATTTTGAGCTACTACAGGTTTTTTAGTTTTGATTGCCATACCGGTAGGACCATTTCCACAAGAAGTGTTATCCCACGTAATGAGAATATTATCTAAGTACCCATCATCAAATCCAACAGATGCTATAGGCTTCACACGTTTTGACGGGTCATTATCTATAAACCCTATCCAACATAATTGGTAGCCGCAGCTATATACAATGACTTCGCAAAGACGTTTTAATAAAACATCTTCATCCGTTGTTGTTTCAATAATTTTATTACATTGCAGAATTGTCAATGATGCTCGGTTTGCCCGGTAGAGTGATGATTTAATCATAACTAATATCCCTAACCTTAAAGAGCTTCATAAGCTATATAATACATAAGAGGTCTTTCTGTCAAATTAAATTTAATATAATATTTCCAAAGAAAAACCGGTGACACTCAGGAGAATCACCGGTATATATTTTTTTATCGTAGAATATTGTTATTTAAGTGTTGCACTCGCTCTATTGGTCACAAGGTTAACGCCGCCGCTATTCCCATTTACAGTAGCAGGAGGCTCGGTAAGCTGCCAATTTTGAGGATCTGATGGGTCACCTCCGGTATACGAAACTCTCCAATTATACTCAAGCGGATAATAACTTGCCCAATCAGTAGTCCAATAGTCTATTACACCATAGAAATCATATACCCCAACCGATGGGTTGCTGACTTGATTTTGAAATGATGAAAGGTATAATACCCAACCATCTGTGACACCAAATTCAGTATTCACAAACTGAATAACAGCAGGATCGGTTTGATACTGTAAGGCAGAATATGCATAGGACACATCGGGTGTTACATTATTTTGAATAACAGTATCTGTAACAGTTACAGTGACTGTAACAGTGTCATAGATATTCTGATAAATCTCAACCGTATCAACCAACAGTTGAGTTTCATATATAGTATCATACACAGTAAGAGTATCAGTTGTATTAAAAACCAATGTGTCGGTAGAATTGATAATGATAGAATCAGTCAACAACAGCGTATCTGTTATATTAACTACAACCGAATCGGACAAATAAAGAGTGTCTGCAATTAAAACAGTATCCGGCGGCAATTCTATATACTCGGTATCATGAACTGTTTCTGTTGTTGTAAGAATTTTTTCTTTATCACAACCATATAAAATTGAAATACTTAATATTAAGACTACAAAAGGCAGTAATTTTCTCATATAGATATTTCCTTTCAATTTTTAAAAATTTTTTAATTTTAATATCATTAACTGCAATTTCTGTTCCGAAATAGATTAAAATCAGATTGTACGAACTATCTTATAGCCGTATAATCAGTTAGAGAGAGTTATACGAAAGGAGCATGTTTGAAATTATATGATAAAAGTTGAAAATATCTGCTTATTTTAGGGTGTAGTGAATAGTATCATTATTGTATGTTCAATCTCTATTTCCTCTTATTTTCCATATAAATAGGTTTGTTTATTTATAATATCTGTTATAAATTACGCATATCCTTATGAAAGGGACTATATATGAGTAAAAAAATATTAATTATCGAAGATGAGAAAGATATAATCGAACTGTTGGATTTTAATCTTTCAAAAGACGGGTTTGAGGTATTATCTGCTCAGACCGGTGAAGATGGTCTACGTTTGGCACGCACAAACTCACCCGATTTAATATTGCTCGATTTAATGCTTCCCGGAATCAACGGGCTTGATATATGTAAACTTTTAAAAGCCGACCAAAAAACCGGACATATACCTATTGTCATGCTCACTGCCAAAGATGAAGATATCGATGTTGTCACCGGATTAGAAGTTGGTGCTGATGATTATATCACCAAGCCGTTTTCTCCAAAAGTCCTAATCGCAAGAATCAGAACTGTTTTAAGACGTCAATCTGTTCAAGGCGAAGAGAAAAAACATATAATACAGATAGGACCGATTGTAATAGACCCGGGGAAATATACTGTTGTACTTGAAAATAATAAACTGCAGCTCACCGCTACAGAATTTCAATTGATATTTACATTGGCAAACCGTCCGGGGTGGGTATATAGCCGTTCTCAATTGGTTGATAAAATCAGAGGTGAAGACCATATCATTTCAGAAAGAGCTGTTGATGTGCAAATTGCAAACTTACGAAAAAAACTCGGGAAATTTGGCGACTATATTGAAACAGTTCGAGGTGCCGGCTATAAATTTAAGGAATTTGAATGAGTCGTAAAAAACTTATTTGGTCTATCTACCCCTATTACTTTGTTGTAATTATTGGTGCATTATGTACCGTTGCTTTTATCGCAACACAAAAACTCAACAATCTTTATTTACAGGAAATTGCTGAAACTCTTACTGTCAGAGCAGAACTTGTAGAAAACTCAATTAAAGAATTACCTTTGGAAGTTGGTTCATCTGAGATTGATTCACTCATACATATCTTGGGGAAAATATCTGACACCCGTATCACAGTAATTGATACAAATGGAGTTGTTATTGCTGATTCAAAAAAAGACCGTAATACAATGGAAAACCATAAAAACCGTCCGGAAGTTGCTGTTGCTTTTTCAGATTCTATCGGTCAGGAGATTCGTTATAGTTCTACACTGCATACTGATATGATGTATATTGCAATTCCCATTAAAAAAGAATCCCGAATATTCGGAGTCATTCGCACCTCGCTACCAATGCATGCTATTCAAACTGCACTTAATACATTTAACCGTGACATGCTTTTCAGTGGTTTACTTATAACATTTATTGTAACAATATTAAGTTTACTAATTTTTAGAAAAATTTCACTCCCATTAAGAGAATTGCAAAAAGGAGTTAAAAGGATTTCTCAAGGAAAACTTGAAACAAGGATTCCTCATTTTCAATCCGAAGAGTTAGGCTCTCTATCGGATTCGATGAATGAAATGGCATCTCAGCTTAACAGACGTATTGATACTATTGTACAGCAAAGAAACGAACGGGAAGCAATATTATCATCTCTTGCTGAGGGTGTTTTAGCTCTTGATATGAATGAAAAAGTTGTGAATTACAATACAAAAGTTCTTGAACTGCTTGAAATATCAGATGAAAATATAATTGGAAAATCTGTTCAGGAAATTGTTCGTAACAATGAACTGCACGACTTCATTGACTCCATCCTGCATGGAATAGAAAACGAAGAAAAAGATTTGCATTTTAAGTTATCATCTGAAAAATATATAGCAGTCTATGGTACTATTTTAATAAATCATGAAAATAAAAAAATAGGTACTGTTATAGTATTAAATGACATAACAAAACTTAAACGGCTTGATAAAATACGACGGGATTTTGTTGCCAATGTCTCTCATGAACTCAGAACTCCTATCACCGCAATTAAAGGGTCGGTGGAAACACTGTTGGATGGTGCCTTAGATGATTCTGAGAGTGCCAGAAAATTTACTCAGATAATAAACCGTCATACATCCCGTTTGATATCTATAGTTGAAGACTTATTATCGCTGGCAAAGTTTGAAAACGAATCGGTATTACATACAATGCAGTTTGAGACAGAAAATTTATTTAATATTATTGAACTATCTGTTTTAGCTGTTGAACAAAAATCTACTGCTAAAAACATAAAGATACTTCTTGAATGTGATAAAGAACTGACAATTCACGCTCAACATAAGTATTTAGAACAGGCAATTATCAATCTCTTAGATAACGCTTTAAAATATTCAGACAACAACACAACTATTACAATACAAGCAGTACGCAAAACAGATAAAACAACGATATCTATTACAGACCAAGGATGCGGTATTCCGTCAAACCATCTTCCCCGACTGTTTGAACGATTTTACCGAGTAGAATCCGCCCGAAGCCGTGAAATGGGTGGAACCGGTCTCGGACTGGCTATTGTAAAACATATCGCCCGGATTCATAACGGCAATGTAGAAGTACATTCTACGCCGAATGAAGGTTCAACTTTCTCAATACATATCCCCCATTAATCACTTATTTACATATCACACAACAAGATACTTTCTTAAAACGGTTATAATTATTTACTGAAAAAAAACTTTATCTTAACACAATCTTAACATTCAACCTGTTTAATCCTCTCAGAAATAAAAAATGATATGTATAAATTTGTTAACCTATTTTAAAGTGAGGAACACTTTGAAAAAAATTTTTAACGTTTTAACATTCATGCTTGTGCTGAGCATGATCAACTCAGCTTTTGCGGCTGACACCAGAGTAAAAGGAAGACTGTATGCAAATTGGAATATGAATTTAACCGATGGTGCCGAGTCTGCCAACAGTTTTAATATCAAACGAGCGTATGTGACAGTGAAATCAAAATTGTCAAACTATACATCAGTTCGTATCACAACCGATATTAAGGAAACATCCGCATTTGACGGATATTCAATTATCTTAAAATATGGATATATTGACTGGAAACCTGAGTTTGGTCATGGTAATCTAAAAGCTCGTTTTGGTCTGCAGCCTACCCTTTTTATCGACAATATGAACAAACTATGGGGTCGCCGTTATCTTGAAAAAACTGTCGGTGATGTAAACAAGTTTCTCACAACATCTGATTTAGGTGCCTCAGCTTTTGTAAAGTTAGGTAAAACAGGTTATGCCGCTTTACAAATTTTAAATGGTACTAAATATACAAAAGTTGAAGAGTTAAATAAAAATAAAGATATTGGTTTGTTTGCTCTTCTAAAACCTTTTGCCAATAATGAGAATCTCAAGCGTTCAAGGCTCTTAGGGCAAGCATATTTCGGCACACAAAATGTTTCTCTTATGCCCGGAGTTGATGTAACAGCAGACAGCACTGACATGAAAGCATCACAATTTAAACACCAAATTATTTCTTTTGGCGGGATGCTTGGGTACAGCAACAAACTTGATGTAGGTTTTGATGCCAATTTCATGACTAAGGGTACCGGTTATAACGATACAACCGGTGTTGCTCTTGATGATTTAAAATCTTCAGGTATTTCACTATTCGGAACTCTTTACTTTGAAGGTCTCACTGAATCTGATTCTTTTGCCCGTACACTTAATCTGTTTGGACGTTTTGACATGTTAGATGAAAACACTGATTTAGCAAACGATGGTAAGTCTTTGTTTATTGTTGGTCTTGAGTGTAATCCTACCAAAGGATTTAAAGCATCATTGAATTTACGTACAACCAGCTATGAGTTAGATGGAAAAGACTCTGAGTCTGAACTATTTATAAATACTTTATTCAAATTTTAAACAAATTTCACAAGGAAAGAAAACATGAAAAAAGCAATTCTTTTAATTCTCACATTAGCCTTAACTGCCGGTTATCTGTTTGCCGGTCAGGCTATAACTGTTAAAGGTTCTGATACCTTAGTTCGCTTAGGACAACGATGGGCTGAAGAGTATATGAAAGGAAATCCGGGAACAGTCATTCAGGTTTCAGGTGGCGGATCGGGTACCGGTATTGCCGCACTTTTAAACGGTACCACTGATGTATGCGAAGCATCCCGTGATATGAAATCAAAAGAATACAAATTGGCAAAACATAAAGGTATTTTTCCTTACCGTGTTTCAGTAGCCTTAGACGGTATCTCAATATTTTTACATAAAAAAAATCCGGTAAAAGCACTTTCTTTAGCACAGTTAAAAGGAATTTATACCGGAGCAATCACCAACTGGAAAGAAGTCGGCGGAAATGATCATCAGATTATTTTATATGGTCGTGAAAATAATTCAGGAACCTATGCATTCTTCAAAAAAAGAGCCTTACAAAAAGAAGACTATACAGCAAAAACCCAAACATTACCGGGAACTGCTGCTGTAGTCAATGCTGTTGCTCAAGATGAAAACGGTATAGGTTACGGCGGAATCGCCTGGGCAACCGGTGTAAAATTTGCCGCGGTAAGTGAAAATGACAAAACTGCCGCTATTCTCCCGTCTGTTGAAACTGTTTCAAACGGAACCTACCCTATTTCAAGAGATTTATACTGGTTTTTTTCAGAAAAACCAACCGGTGAAGTTAAAAAACTATTGAACTGGTGTCTTTCACCTGATGGACAAAAAATATCTGAGTCTATTGGTTATGTACCACTGTCTGCTGAAAAAGCACAAGCTCAGATTATAAAATAACCCTTATATTTATTATTTGTAAAGGCGTTACATATAACGCCTTTACATCTTAAAAAAAATGAAAAAATATAATTTTAAAAAGAAATCAAAAATAGCCGAGTTTCTCGGCGAAAAATTTATTGCTGTAAACGCTTATATTGCACTGGCGGCGGTACTTTTGATATTTATATTTATTTTTAAAGAAGCTCTTCCTTTATTTTATGATGACTATGTTCAAGATGAAGTGACTCTTAAAAAAATGATTGTAAAACAGCCTTTCGCTGAGGGCAGAGAAGCAAAATTCTCTTGGCAGCCAAATTCTGATAATCCAAGATATTCGCTTTTACCTTTGTTCATCGGCACCTTAAAAGCATCGATAATAGCAATGTTGTTTGCGATACCCTTAGGTATTGGAGGTGCTATATATTCATCACAGTTTGCCTCCAAAAGAATGCGGGAGTTTATTAAACCTGCGATTGAGATGTTGTCCGGGATACCCTCGGTGGTACTTGGTTTTTTTGCTCTGATTGTGCTGGCTTCTATTCTGCAAAATCTCTTTGGCTTTACCTATCGGTTAAATGCAATTAATGCAGGGATTGCTTTGGGAATTGCGGTAATACCTATCATATTTACAATCTCAGAAGATGCCTTAACATCGGTGCCTGAATCTCTCAAAGATGCCGCCTTGGCATTGGGAGCTAATCAATGGCAGGTCTCATCTACCGTTACACTACCGGCAGCAATGCCCGGAATAGCAGCCGGTGTTATACTTGGTTTTGGTAGAGCTGTTGGCGAAACAATGATAGTGCTGATGGCATCCGGTAATGCCGCTATTGTCTCAGCATCATTTGCTGATTCTATCCGAACTTTTTCAGCAACGATCGCATCGGAACTAGCTGAAGTCGTTTTTGGTTCGGCACATTATGCTGTTCTCTTTTTTCTTGGAAGCTTATTGTTTCTGTTCACTTTTATTATTAACACATCGGGTGATATTATATTGATAAAGCTCAAAGAAAAACTGCAGGGCGGAAGATGACACAAACAACCATACAAAAACCTGTTCAAAAAGATATTACATCACACTTTACAAAAAAGTCTTCAGGAATAATTCCAAAAACAATCACTCTTTCATCTGTAATTTTTATTTTAGCAATTTTGGGGTTTATTTTGGCTGACATCATTTATAACGGTGCCGGAACTATCAGCTGGGATTTTTTAAGTTTACCCCCTGAAAACGGAATGGAAAGCGGTGGAATTTTTCCCGCAATTTTTGGTACAGCGGCATTGGTTTTATTGATGACTGTTGCGGTTATTCCTGTCGGTGTTATGACTGCTCTTTATCTACACGAATATAGAAGTTCAACTTCCAAAATTACTCGTATAATTAGAATTGCTATAAATAATCTGGCATCAATCCCCTCTATTGTATTTGGACTTTTTGGATTAGGATTTTTTATCGGCTTTATCGGCGGTGGTATTGATTCTATGTTTTATGACGGAAGTCGTCCTGTTTGGGGGCAGCCTGCAATTATTTGGTCAGCACTTACTATGTCACTGCTGACACTTCCGGTTGTCATTATCTCAACAGAAGAAGCCTTACGGACTATCCCACAGGAGATGAAAGATGCCTCGTATGCTTTGGGTGCGACTAAACTGCAAACTATCAGAAAGATTATTCTTCCCCAAGCTATGCCGGGGATTTTAACCGGGGCTATTTTAGCAATTAATCGCGGTGCCGGAGAGGTTGCCCCTATAATGTTCACCGGAGCTGCCTATTATCTTCCGTATCTTCCTCATAAACTAAATGATCAGTTCATGGAAATGGGCTATCATATTTTTGTAATGGCAACCCAGTAACCTGATATAGAGAAAACAAAACCAATACTCTATGGAACCGTATTAGTATTACTGCTTTTAACATTCTCTTTGAATTTATTAGCTATACTATTCCGTTACAAACTTCGTATGAAAAAAGTGAGAGCCTAAGCTATGCATCAGACAAAAAATATTGACGGACTAACGCAAAGACATCAAACTTTTGTTCCTACAAAAACTATTAAAATGTCGATACAAAATGTCGATTTTTTCTACGGAAGCCAGCAAGCTCTCTACAATATCAATATTAACATTGTAGAAAATAAAGTTACTGCTCTTATTGGTCCATCCGGATGCGGAAAGTCAACATTTTTAAGAACCTTAAACCGTATGAATGATACTATTCCCGGGACAAAACTGACCGGTAAAATTTGTTTGGAAGGTGTTGATATTTATAAAGATTTTTCTGATGTATCGACTCTTCGTACAAAAATCGGTATGGTCTTTCAAAAATCTAATCCTTTTCCTAAATCTATTTTTGAAAATGTTGCTTATGGTTTAAAAGTAAACGGTATCAGCAATAAAAGTCTTATCGCCGATGCTGTCGAAGAAACTTTACAAAAAGCATTCTTATGGGATGAAGTAAAAGATAAACTGGATAAATCAGCCTTTCTTCTTTCAGGCGGACAGCAGCAAAGATTATGTATTGCCCGTGCTTTAGCAGTCCAACCGGAAGTTCTTTTAATGGATGAACCTGCATCAGCACTTGACCCTCTCTCAACATCAAAAATTGAGGACCTTATTGCCGAATTAAAAAAAAATTACACTATAATAATTGTTACACATAATATGCAGCAGGCAGCCCGTGTCTCTGATACAACCGCATTTTTCTACGAAGGTGTGATTATTGAAACAGGCAACACAAAAGAAATTTTCACT